>JBILSW010000175.1:0-6243 GCA_044371895.1 Rubrivivax sp. | reverse complement strand
AGGCCGTGGTCGGAGAGCTTGAAGTCCGGCGGCATGCCGCCCTGCACCTGGCCGTCCTGCTTGACGCCGCGGCGGAAGGGCAGCCCGATCAGGTCGCCATCGAGCCGGTAGTTCCACTGGTGGTAGGGGCAGACGAACTCCTTGACCGTGCCCGTGCGCTCGCGGCAGAAGGCCACGCCGCGGTGCGCGCAGCGGTTCTCGACCACGTGCAGCGCGCCGCCTTCGTCGCGCACCAGGATCACGCTGCGCTCGCCGACCACCGTGCGCTTGAAGTCGCCGGGGTTCGGCACCTCGCACTCCAGCCCCACGTAGCACCAGTGGCTTCGGTAGAAGAAGCGCTCGAGCTCGCGCTGGTACACGGCCTCGTCGGTGTAGGCCCAGCCGGGCACGCGGCTGGTCGGGGCGCTGCCCCAGTCGACTGCTTTCATGCGGCGTGTCTCCTCGGCCCGCACCGGGGTGGCGCGCCTGCCGGGCATTCTGGCGAGGGCCGAGCGTTTACGCCATGCAGCCGACGTGACAGTCGTCATTCACGCCATGAAGCATCATGCGAGGCATGGACCTGAACCTGCTGCGCGTGTTCGACGCGCTCTGGCACGAGCGCAAGGTGGTGGCGGCAGCCGAGCGGCTGAAGCTTTCGCCGCCGGCCGTGAGCAACGCGCTGGCCCGCCTGCGCCGCGCCACGGGTGACGAGCTGTTCACCCGCACGCCGCAGGGCATGCTACCCACGCCACAGGCCGAGCGCATGGCGCCGGCCATCGTGGCGGCGCTGGCAGCCATCCGCGGCAGCCTGGCGCAGCCGCGCAGCTTCGAGCCGGGGCTCAGCGCGCGGCGCTGGCGGCTGGCGATGTCGGACATCGGCGAGATCGTGTTCCTGCCGCGCCTGGCGGCAGCACTGCGCGAGCGGTCACCACAGGCGCAATTGCAGGCCCTGCGCAGCGGCCGTCACGAGTTGCGCGACGCCCTGACCCGTGGCGACATCGACCTCGCGGTGGGCTGGCTTCCCGACCTGCGCGCCGGCTTTCACCGCCGCCGCCTCTTCGAGCAGCGCTATGTGCTGCTGATGGCCGGCGCCCACCCGCTGGCCAAGGCACGGCTGACGGCGGCGAGGTTGGCCGCTGTGCCACAGGTCCAAGTGCTGGCCGAGGGCACCGGTCACGAGCGCGTTGACGCATTGCTGTGCCGGCACGGCATCGAACGCCGTGTGCCCTTGTCGCTGCCGCACTTCGCAGCGCTGCCCTGGGTGCTGCGCGCCGGCGACGGCGTCGCCATCGTGCCCTTCAAGCTGGCGATGCAGGTGGCTGCACCGCTGGGGCTGGCGGTGCGCGAGCTGCCGGTGGCGCTGCCGCAGTTCGAGGTCAGCTTGGTCTGGCACCACCGCGCCCACGAAGACGCCGCGCACCGCTGGATGCGCGGGCTGTGGGTGCAGCTGTTCGCCGAAGGCGAAGAAAAGCCCGCTGGTTGAGGGCGGGCCCTTTCGGGGCGGCGAGGCTGCGCAGCGCCGCGGCCTGGAAGCGGTCAACTCATCTGTTCGATGCCGGCGATCGCCCACTGGCCGCCGTCGCCATGCGGCTTGACGAGGTGCCACACCTCGTTGAAGGCCTGCGGCTGGCTGCCGCGCTCCTCGATGATGTCGCCGTGGAAGCGCACGCTGACGACCTGGCGGTCTTCCTCGTTCGTGACGTCCAGCACCTCGGCCTCGACGCGCTGCACGTCGGTGTGGTTGTCGGTGGCGCCACGATCGAGGATGTCCATGCGCAAGCTGGCGAACAGCTCGGGCGTGGTGAAGCGGCGCAGGTCTTCCAGGTCAGCAGCGTCGTTGGCGGCCTGCAGGCGGATGAAGATCATCTTGGCCGTGCGGGCGAAGGTCTCGCTGTCGAAGGCCGCGGGGACGAAGGCTTTGGGCACGCTGCGCCCGGCCACCAGCGGCGCGGGCTCGGCGGCGGGGGCTCCACCGATGCCGGGCACGAGGTCGGTCACGCCGACGGCCGGGGCGCTGCCGCTGAACTGCGCGGGCGCGGCCGGGGCAGGCTGCGCGGGCGCGTTGTCCTGCGCCGGCCAGCTCACCTGGGCACCGCCGCGGGCCAGGCCGTCGCCAGCGCCGGCCAGGGCCGGCTGCGCGGGCTTGCGGCCGAAGCGGCGCATCAGGAACGCGATCAGTGCGATCACGGCCACGGCCAGCAGCGCCATCATCAGGAAGTTGGCGAGTTCCTCACCGAAGCCCAGGGCGCTGGCCAGGGCCACCAGGCCGAGGCCGGCCGCCAGGCCGGCGATCGGGCCCATCCAGGAACGCTTGGCGCCTGCTGCGGCGGCCGTGGCACCAGCAGCGGCCGGTGCTGCGGCGCCGGGCTGCGCCGGCGTGTTGCCCGGGGCAGGGGTGGCGGGCTTGGCCGGCGGCGCGTCGGGGGCGGTGCGCGCGGGCATGTCGCGCTGCATGCCGCTGGACTTGGAGCCGCCCAGCCGCTTGGCTTCGGAAATGGAGGGCACGGCCGTAGCGACCAGGGCCACGACCACGGCACCGATGAGCCAGTTCTTCATTTCGTGAGGTTCCTCGGGAAAGATGATCTCGCGCGGCGGAATCGCCGACGTGGGCGCGAGTGTGAGGCATCCCGGGCCGATGGCCAAAGCCCGCGGGGGGTGCCCTTGCCGCGGGTGGGTACTCCGCCGCGGTCTTGGCCCGGACGGCGCCGGCCTCATCATCACGCCGTCGAGCAACAGGGGACGGCAGATCGGATGGACGCGAGCGCGGCGTGGTGGGTCCTGGCGGTGGCGCTGATCGGCGTGGGGCTGGCGGGCACCGTGTTGCCGGCGCTGCCGGGCACGGCCTTCATCTTCGGGGGCATCCTGCTGGCCGCCTGGATCGACGACTTCGAGCGCGTGGGCACCTGGCCACTGGTGGCGGTGGGCGTGCTGGCCGTGCTGTCCTGGTTGCTGGACTACGTGGCGGGGCTGCTGGGTGCCCGCCGCGCCGGCGCTAGCCGGCTGGCGCTGGTGGGCGCCGCCGCGGGCACCGTGCTGGGCCTGTTCATGGGCGTGGTGGGCGTGCTGTTCATGCCCTTGGTGGGCGCCGCGGTCGGCGAGGCGTTGGCGCGTCGCCGCGAGGCCGACCGCCTGGGCGCGGGCCGCCAGGCCGTGAAGGTGGGCGTGGCCACCTGGCTGGGCATGATGGCCGGCATGCTGGCCAAGGTGGTGCTGTCCTTCGTGATGATCGGCATCTTCGTGGCCGCGCTGGTGGCCTGACGCGGCCGCGGCCGGATCAGGCGCCCGCCATCCGGCCGAGCCACTCCCGCAGCGCCATGCGCACGAGTTCGAAGCCGCGTTCGCTTGGCACCCATTCCATGGGCACGAAAGGGCCGCGCGCCGGCATGCCCATGGGGGCCAGCACCAGCTTCATGCCGTGCGGCGCCATCTCGCGCTCGAAGTGGCCGCGCGCGCGCGCCATGTGGTAGTGGTGGGTGACGAGCACGATCTGGTCGATACCCGCGGCCCGCAGCATGGCGACGCTGGCGCGGGCGTTCTCGCGGGTGTCCCGCGACTGGCCTTCCGTCCAGCGCAGCTTGACGCCGAATTCCTGCTCGGCCGTGCGTGCGGCGATCTCGGCCTCGGTGGGTCCGGGGGGCGCATCGTGCCCGACGCCGCCGCTGAACAGCAGCGGCAACTGCGTGCCGCGCGCCAGCCAGATGCCATAACGCAGACGCTCGATGCCGCGCTGGTTCAGCGAGGACAGGCCGTATTCCGGCGCAAGCGCCCGGCGGCCGCCACCGAGCACGACGATGGCCGTCTTCGGCGCCTTGCGCAGCTCGGCCACCTCGCGCTCGATGAGCGCCGGCGGCGGCTGCGTCAGCTCCCGCACCAGCGCCGTGCCCAGCGCTTCCGTGGCGCTGAACCAGAGCCCCAGCACGCCCAGCAGGATCAGCAGCCAGGCCAGCAGCCGGCGCTGGAACATCAGCCGCGCGCCCACCAGCACCAGCAGCAGCAGCGGCACGGGCGGCAGCAGCAGCGCCGTGAACCAGGGCTTCCAGGACTCGATGCCCAGGGTGAATAGGAGTTCGTTCATGGTGGGGCGACGCCGCCGGCTACAGTGCGCGGAGTGTAAGGACGCGACACGGGGAGCCCTGCCCCCCAGCACACCAGGCTTCGATGAACTCACACATGCTCACCACGCCAGCCCGCATCACGCTCGGTGGCGGCTGCTTCTGGTGCCTCGAGGCGGTCTACGAGCTCGTCGATGGCGTCACCGCCGTCGAGAGCGGCTATTGCAACGGTCACGTCCGCAACCCCAGCTACGAGCAGGTGTGCAGCGGCGACACCGGCCATGCCGAGGTGGTGCAACTCAGCTACGACCCGGCGCGCATCAGCCTGCGCGAGCTGCTGGAGATCTTCTTCGTCATTCACGATCCCACGACGCTGAATCGCCAGGGCAACGACGTCGGCACCCAGTACCGCAGCGGCATCTACGTCGAAGGCCCTGACCAGGAAGCCGTTGCCCGCGAGGTGCTTGCCGAGTTGCAGGCGGCCCTGTCGGCGCGGGGTGCCGGTCCTGTGGTGACCGAGGTCGCGCCGCGGTCCAGCTATTCGCGCGCCGAGGAGTACCACCAGAACTACTTCGCCCGCCACCCCGGCCAGGGCTATTGCGCCTTCGTGGTGGCGCCCAAGGTCGAGAAGTTTCGGCGCACGTTCTCGTCGCGCGTGCGGCGCGAGGGCTGAGCGCGGCGGCGCTACAGCAGCACGAAGCCGCTGGGTTCGTCGAGATCGGGGAACACCGAGTCCAGGCCGCGCCGCAGGTGCTGGCGCCGGTGGCGCACCTGCGGATCGGCGCCGGCCAGCGCCGCGAAGGCCGGTGCGCGCAGCAGCCACAGGTCCACCGGCTCCTCGGCGGCGCGCACCTGCGCCAACAGCCACTCGATGCCGGGCAGGCCGTCGAGCGCGTGCATGAAGGTCCGCTTCAGGTCGACGAAGGCGCGGCGGGCCGCGGCGCGGGCCTGGCGGTCGTGGGGAAGGCCGGAGAGGTCGGGCGTGGCCAGACCGGAGAATGCCGGACCGAACTGCCGGGGTGCGACGGTGTGCATGGCGGCCTGTCCTACAGCGGTGCGAACTGCGACCGCGGAGCGCGCGTCGGGAAGTGCTGGTTGATCAGCAACAGCCGCGCCTCAGCCTCGTCCTGGCTGATGGCCAGCGCGACGCTGTTGTAGACGTCGCTGCGCAAGTGCCACAGCTCGCGCAGCGAGTGCGCCTGCTGCACGCGCCAGCGCAGCTGCTCGGCGCCGACGCCGTCGAGATCGGCCAGCGAGGCCCCGAACTCGCGCTTGACCGCGCCCAGGCGGTTGGGCGGCGGCGCCTGCACCTGCGGTGCCGACGCCAGAAGCCAGAACATCAGCCGGTGCCAGCAGCGGCCCAGGGCACCCCCCGACACCGGCGCGAAATACACCAGCGACGGCGGCATGCACTCGGTGCGCGGCATCGCGGCCGTGGTCGGTGCGACGCGCGCCCGCGGCTGGCGCGAGGCGGGGGTCCGGAAGAGCAGCAGCGAAGTCATGATGTAGGTATCGGATGGAAGGGCAGGATCTGAAGGCGGATGTTGTCGCCCTCCCTCCCGGCCCGATGTCGCGAACAGCGGGGGCTTGCCCGCCCAGTTCGGTGCCCCGGGGTGCGGGCAAGCCCCGGGCAGGGCTCCAGGGCACGGCGGCGACACTGCGGGCATCCGAACCCGCCCCGTGCACCGATGCGTTGGATCCGCCGCGGCCTGGCCGCGATCGCGCTGCTGACCCTGCTTGCCGCCTTGGGGGTTGGCCTGTATGCCTGGAAGACGCTGCCCGCCCACGACGGCACCCTGGTGCTGCCCGGCGCGCGCGGCGAGATCCGCATCGAGCGCGACGCCCACGGCATCCCCACCATCGTGGCCGCCGATCCGCTGGACGCCGCGTACGGCCTGGGCGTGGTCCACGCGCAGGACCGCCTCTGGCAGCTGGAGACGCACCGCCGCATCGGCGCCGGCCGCACGGCCGAGGCCTTCGGCGCTGCGGCGCTGGATGCCGACCGGTTCCTGCGGGCGCTGGGCGTGCGCCGCGCCGCCGAGGCGCAGTGGGCGCAGGCCGGCCCCGCGACGCGGCAGGTCGTGGAGGCCTACGCCGCCGGCATCAACGCCGTCGTGGCCCGTGGCGGGCAGGCGCGCGCGCCGGAGTTCCTGCTGCTGGGGCTGCAGCCGGGCCGCTGGGAGCCGGCCGACACCTTCGCCTGGGCCATCAT
>JBILSW010000174.1:0-6245 GCA_044371895.1 Rubrivivax sp. | reverse complement strand
TGACCTTGCCCCCGAAAAACGTAGTTCTTGGCTGATGATGGAATCAGAGACAGGAGCTACGAGATGAGTAACAAGCAGGTGCGTGGTCAATACACGCAGGAGTTCAAGCTGGAGGCCGTCAGGCTGGTCAAGACGGGGCAGTCGGTGGGGATGACGGCCAAGGTGCTGGGCATACCGAAGGCCAGCCTGAGCAATTGGGTTCGGTCCAGCGAGAGCGGGCAGCTCGGCGGCGCGGGCGAGCGGCCGGTGACGCCTGAGCAGATGGAGCTGGCCAGGCTGAGGGCGGAGCTGGCGCGCGTGAAGATGGAGCGCGACATTGCAAAAAAAGCGGCGGCGTACTTTGCGCAGGATGTTCTGCAAGGTACGCCTGGATCCGCACGATGAAGGACAGCTGGCCGGTAAGCCTGAGCTGCGAGGTGCTGGGCGTGAGCGTCAGCGGGTACTTCGAGCACGAGCGTCGGCGGCGGCAACGCCGGCCCAGCCAACCGGGCTCGGGGCGGCTGAGCGACGAGGCCCTGCTGGCGCACATCCGCGCCATCCACGCCGAGGTCCGCCAGGAGTACGGCTGGCCGCGCATGACCAAGGAACTCTGTGCCCGAGGCCACCGCGTGGGCAAGGAGCGGGTTCGGCGCCTGATGCAGCAGCACGGCATCAAGGCGCGGGGCCGCCGCAAGTTCGTCGTGACCACCGACAGCAAGCACGACTTGCCGATCGCGCAGGACCTGCTGCAGCGGAACTTCACGGCCGACGGCCCCAACGCGAAGTGGACGAGCGACATCACCTACATCGCAACCGACGAAGGCTGGTTGTACCTGGCGGCCTTCATCGACCTGCACAGCCGAATGGTGGTGGGCTGGAGCATGCAGCCCCACATGCGCGCCAGTCTGGTGACGGACGCGCTGCGCATGGCGTGGTTCCGCCGCCGGCCCCCGCCGGGGCTGATCGTGCATACCGACCGTGGCAGCCAGTACTGCGGTGAGGAGTTCCAGAAGGCGCTGGCCGGGTACGGGATGCGCTCGTCAATGAGCCGCAAGGGCGACTGCTGGGACAACGCGCCCACGGAGAGCCTGTGGGGAAGGCTGAAGGTCGGCAGACTGCACGGGCGCAAGTTCGCCACCAGGCGGCAGGCCATGGACGAAGTGATCGACTGGCTGGCCTTCTACAACCACCGGCGACTACATTCCACGCTGGGCTACCTGAGCCCAAGGCAGTACGAGGAACGCTGGGTCGCGGCACAGCTCAACAAGGCCGCGTGACAAGGGCGCTAAGAGCTACGGGATTCAGGGGCAAGGTCAAAGGTGAAGATGCCGGTCTGCGCAGGCCCACAGCAGATCGTGGTCGAATGCGCCAGCGCAGACGTCCCGAATCGGGGCGTCGTTCGCATCGTCACTCCCTGGTCAGCTTCAAGAGTCCGGAGCATCGAGGCGCCGCAGTGCCGTGGACTCGGACCCCGAAACCGCCAATGTGGGATCGAGAAAGCCCTGATCCCGACGTTCAGACCTCCAGCCACTCCTTGCGGATGTAGGCGTTCGCGCGCAGTTCGGCCGGCGTGCCCTCGAACACGATCTGGCCGTGGCCCATCACGAGGCAGCGGTCGGCCACCTCCAGCGCGATGGTGAGCTTCTGTTCGACCAGCAGCACGCTGATGCCGCGCCGCTTGAGCTCGCGCAGGTACTCCGCCACCAGCTCGACGATCTTGGGCGCCAGGCCCTCGGTGGGCTCGTCGATCATGATGAGCTCGGGGTCGCCCATCAGCGTGCGGCACAACGTGAGCATCTGCTGCTCGCCGCCCGAGAGGACGCCGGCCTCGGTGTGCTGGCGTTCCTTCAGGCGCGGAAACAGGCGGTACATGTCGTCGAAGGACCAGCGCGGGTTCTGCTGGCCGCTCTTCTGGCCGAGCATGAGGTTCTGGTGCACGGTGAGCGTGGGGAAGATGTCGCGGTTCTCGGGCACGTAGCCGATGCCGGTGTGCGCTATCTCAAAGGCCTTCAGGCCTTGCAGCTCGCGGCCCTTGAACTGCACCGAGCCCTGCAGGTCCACCAGACCCATCACGGCCTTGACGGTGGTGCTGCGGCCGCTGCCGTTGCGCCCTAGCAGGGCCACGATCTCACCGTCGCGAACCTCGAAGTTCACGCCGTGCAGGACGTGGCTTTTGCCGTAGAAGGCGTGCAGCTTGTCGACCTGCAACATCAGTGAGCCCCCGCGACCTGCTGGTCGGCCAGCACGCTGCCGAGGTAGGCCTCCTGGACGCGCTCGTTGGCGCGCACGCGCTCGGGTGTGTCGAAGGCGATGACCTCGCCGTACACCAGCACTGCGATCTTGTCCGCCAGGCCGAAGACCACGCCCATGTCGTGCTCCACCGTCAGCAGTGTCTTGCCCACCGTGATCTCGCGGATGAGATTGACGAAACGAGCCGTCTCGCTCTTGCTCATGCCGGCCGTGGGCTCGTCGAGCAGGATCACCTGCGCCCCGCCCGCGATGGTGATGCCGATCTCCAGCGCGCGCTGCTCGGCGTAGGTGAGGTTCATGGCCTGGACGTCGCGCCGCTTGTGCAGCTTGATCATGTCCATGACCTCTTCTGCGCGGTCGTTCGCGTCGTGCGCGTCGGCCAGGAACTTCCAGAACGAGTACCGGTAGCCGAGGCTCCACAGCACGGCGCAGCGCAGGTTCTCGAACACCGTCAGGCGCGTGAACAGGTTGCTCACCTGGAAGCTGCGGGCCAGCCCCAGGCGGTTGATCTCGTAGGGCTTCAGGCCGTCGATCTTGCGGCCGCCCAGCAGGATGTCACCGCTGGTGCTGCCGAAGCGGCCGCTGATCAGGTTGAACAAGGTGCTCTTGCCCGCGCCGTTGGGGCCAATGATGGCCACGCGCTCGCCGACGCGGACCTGCAGGCTGGCGCCGCGGATGATTTCGGTCTTGCCGAAGCTCTTGCGCACGTCGCGCAGTTCGAGGGCGAACTCGTTCACAGGGCGGCCTCCCGGCGCTTCACTTCCTTCTCGATCCACTCCTGCGTGGCATCCCACTCGCGCACGAACTGCCGCCGCGTGAGCTCGAACAGCGCCACGCCCACCGCCAGCACGAAGGCGGCGCCGAACCAGCTGTCCACGCTCTTGGCGTTGAGCTTGACGCCCATGAACTTCATCTCGGGACCCAGCGCCTGGTTGAGCTGCAGGTGGTACACCATCTCGATCATCGCGCCCGAGCCCGCCAGCACAACCAGGCCCGTGCCGGCCAGCGCCAGGTAGCTGCCGAGCAGCGGCCGCAGCTTGCCGAAGGCGGCCACGCGCAGGTTCATCATGATCAGGCTTGAGATGCCGCCGGGCGCGTACATCACCATGAAGGTGAAGATCAGGCCCAGCCAGAGCAGCCAGGCCAGCGTCAGCTCCGACAGCAGCACCAGCGCCAGCACCATCAGCACCGCGCCGATGATGGGGCCGAAGAAGAACACCGCGCCGCCCAGGAAGGTGAACAGCAGCAGCGCCCCCGAGCGCGCTGCGTTGACGACCTCGGCCGTGACGATTTCGAAGTTCAGCGCCGCCAGGCCACCCGAGATGCCCATGAAGAAGCCGCTGGCGATGAACGCCGTGTAGCGCACGTACTGCGTGTTGTAGCCGACGAACTCAACACGCTCGGGGTTGTCGCGCACGGCGTTGAGCATGCGCCCGAGCGGCGTGCGCGTGAACGCGAACATGGCCGCCGTGCACACGAAGGTGTAGATGGCGATCAGGTAGTACAGCTGGATCTGCGGCCCGAAGGTGATGCCCAGGAACTTGTCGCCGGCGACGCGGTTGCCGCTGATGCCGCCCTCGCCGCCGAAGAAACCGGGGAACATCAGCGACATCGCCCACACGAGTTCGCCGACGCCGAGCGTGATCATCGCGAATGGCGTGCCGGCCTTCTTGGTCGTCACCCAGCCCAGCAGCACCGCGAACAGCATGCCGAAGAAGCCGGCTACCAGGGGGATCATGCTGACCGGCAGGGCCAGCTTGCCGGCGGAGACCAGGTTCAGCGTGTGGATCGCGAAGAAGGAGCCCAGGCCCGAGTAGACCGCGTGGCCGAAGCTCAGCATCCCGCCCTGGCCGAGCAGCATGTTGAACGCCAGGCAGCCGATGATCGCGATGCCCATCTGCGAAAGCATGGTGTGCGAGAGGCTGCTCGTCCACAGCAGCGGCGCCACGCAGAGGATCAGCGCGTAGGCTCCCCAGACGATCCAGCGCCCGACATTCCAGGGCCGGAAGCGGTAATGGGGACGGCTCTCGTGAAGGTGCGCCATCGACTCAGCCCTCCCGCATGCCGAAAAGGCCCTTGGGCCGGAAGATCAGGATCAGCACCAGCAGCAGGAAGGGCAGGATCGCCGCGATCTGGCTGATCTTGACGCTCCACACCGCGTAGCCGAAGGTCTCCGGGGTGACGGCCATGCCGACTGCCTTCAGACCGTCGGCGATGCTGCGGTCGCTGCCCACGGCGAAGCTCTCGATCACGCCGAGGCCGACGCTGGCGACGAAAGCGCCGGCCAGCGACCCCATGCCGCCGATGACGATCACCGCGAACACGACCGCGCCGACCGCCAGCGCCATCGACGGCTCGGTGACGCGCAGGGCGCCGCCGATGACGCCGGCCAGCGCCGCCAGAGCGGTGCCACCGCCGAAGACCAGCATAAAGACGCGCGGGACGTTGTGGCCCAGCGACTCGACGGCCTCCGGGTGGGTCAGCGCCGCGGTGATGACGAGGCCGAGCCGGGTGCGCGTCAGCAACAGCCACACCGCGATGAGCATCAGCACCGCCACGGCCATGCCGAAGGCCCGGAAGGCGGGGAACGTGGTGCAGATGGCCCCGGCGACGCTGGCGCAGACCGGCGGCTTGTCGCCCCAGGCGATCGACAGGGAATAAGGCAGGTCGACGATCGTGAACAGCGGCCCGCGCAGGCTTTCCGGCGGCAGGAAGTTCAGAGCCTGGCGGCCCCAGACCAACTGCACCAGCTCGAGGATAATGTAGCTCAGGCCGAAGGTGATCAGCAGTTCCGGCACGTGCCCGAACTTGTGCACCCGGCGCAGCGCGTATCGCTCGAACAGCGCCCCGAGCAGGCCGACGACGGGCGGCGCGATCAGCAGCCCCCACCAGAAGCCCACCGCCTGCGTGATGGTGTAGGCGACATAGGCGCCGAGCATGTAGAAGCTCGCGTGCGCGAAGTTCAGCACACCCATCATGCTGAAGATCAGCGTGAGCCCGGAGGCCAGCATGAACAGCAGCAGGCCGACCGACAGGCCGTTGAGGAGCGAGATCAGGAAGTAGCTGGCGTCCATCGTGTCGACGGCATCGGGCGCGCCGGGGTCGCTGGGAAAGCAAGAGCGGCGCCCGAGAGCGCCGCGCCAGTCGGCTCAGTGGCGGAAGGCCATCAGGGCCGCTTCATCTGGCACGACGTCGGCGTCGCGGCCACGAAGGAGGGGATCTCCTTCACGGGCTGGAAGTTCCAGCCGGTGTTCTCGACGCTGTAGGGGTTCTTCGCGTCGGCCTTGCGCCACTCGGTGATGAACAGCGGTTGCAGCAGCTGGTGGTCGGCCCGGCGCATCTCGACCTCGCCGGCGAAACCCCGGAACTTCATGCCGCTCATGGCTGCGGCCACCTTGACCGGATCGGTGGACTTGGCCCGGTTGATGCCCTCGATCAGCATCATGATGCCGTTGTAGGTGGCGTAGGTGTAGTAGTCGTCGTTGAAGCGCTTCTTGAATTCGTCCTGCATGCGCTTGATCGGGTCGGGCAGGCTGTTGTGGCCGTAGGACACGACCCGCACCGGGCCACCCACACCCGCGGCCAGCGCGGTGGGGGTGCCGCTGACGCCGGCGTAGTAGGTGTAGAAGGCCGCGTTCAGGCCGGCGTCCTTGGCCGCCTTGACGAGCAGCGTCAGGTCCTGGCCCCAGTTGCCGGTGACGATGCTGTCGGCGCCGCTGGCCTTGATCTTGGCGACGAAGGGCGCGAAGTCCTTCACCTGACCCAGCGGGTGCAGGTCCTCGCCGACGATCTTCACGTCGGGACGCTTGCGCGCCATGATTTCCTTGAAGTAGCGGTTGACCTGCTGGCCGTGCGCGTAGTTCTGGCTGATCAGGTAGACGTTCTTGACACTCGGCACGTCCTTCATGTAGCTCGTGAGCGCCTCCATCTTCTGGGAGGTGTCGGCGTCGAGCCGGAAGTGCCAGTACGAGCAGCGCTCGTTGGTGAGCGCGGGGTCGACGGCGGCGTAGTTCAGA
>JBILSW010000173.1:0-6255 GCA_044371895.1 Rubrivivax sp. | reverse complement strand
GCACCGCGCTCGACCACCAGCCGCCCGCCGTCCAGCGCCACGCCGTTCAGCACCAGGGGCCGGCTGGCACTCAGGCTCAGGTTCACCGGCCGCCGGTCGGCCAGACTCTCGTCGACGGGCCGTGCCCGCACGACTTCGTCTCTCATGCGGCCGCTGCCTGCCGTTCGGTGGCCGGGTGCGAGCTCCCACGACGCCAGCGTCGGCTCCAGCCGGGTGCCGGCAGGCACGGTCACATCGCCGAACGCGTCGAGCGACACGTTGCCGAACCCGCCCGCAGACAGGAACTCCGGGGCCAGGCTCAGGCCGGTGAATCCGGCCGGCGCCGCGCTGCCCCCTGCCAGGCGCAGCGCCGGCCCGGCCAGCGTCAGCGTGCCGCCGTCGCCAAAGTCGTGGCCCAGCAGAAGCGTGCCGTCGATCTGAAGTCGCGTCTCGAAGCGCTCCGACCGCCCAGCGGCCAGCGCCACGCTGCCAGCCTTGCCTCGGGTCAGGGCGCCCGCGGACGCCAGCTGGGCTCCGCCAGAGACATCGATCTCTGCGCCCGGCCCGACCAACAGGTCGTGCGCCGCGGTCACGATGACCCGGCCACCATCGAGCTGCAGCGGCGTGTCGCCGCCAGCGCCGGCTGCGGCTGCGGTGTCGTTGGTCCAGCGCCCGGCGAGGTCGAAGCGCGTGCCAGCCGACAGGCGTATGTCACCCACACCCGTCGTCGGCGAGTCGGTGCCGGCGTCGTTGGTCAGCAACGTCAGCGTGCCGCCGGGCAGCGTGAAGCTGCCGTCCAGGCTGATCTGGCGGGCCAGGACGTCGAACTGGCCGCGCGGCCCGAGGTCCAGTGTGCCGAACCCCGGCTGCTCGACACGGTCGGCCCTCAGGAAGACGGCTCCAAAGCCGGCCTCGGAGACGAGCGGCAGCGACAGCACGGTCGTCGAAGGCACGGCCGACAGATCGGCGGTGGCCGGCGACTCGAAGAGCGAGGCGTCGAGCGCAGGTGCCCGGTGGGCCTCGAGGCTCAGCCTGGCGAGGTACTGGCCGTTGCCGGCGAAGCGTCCGATCGACAGTGCCGCCGGCAGTGCCCGGTTGCTGCTGCCATTGCGCTGCAACTCGCCTTCGACCACGTCGCCCCGCAGCTCGGCGGAGAGCGCCAACCGGTTGCCGGTCAGCATGAGGCTGCCGCCGTCGCGGCCTTCTTCGTAGGCCGGCACCAGCGTCTGCCGGGTGTCGCCAAGCAGCGCGTCGTAGCGGGTGCCGGGGGCGGCGTTGCGGAACTGCACGACGACGCCATCTCGCACGAGCAGCGAGGTCTGCAAGGATGTGGCGGAGTAGCGCACCGAGCCGCCGGACACGTCGATGGTCGCGCCCTGGCCCAGCACGACCGTGCCCTCGGACTCGATCCGCAACGTGCCGCCCGCTGTCGACTTCTCTCGCGCCGTGAAGCCCGTACCCGCGCCAGCGCCCGACACGTTGGCGACGCTGATGCGGCTGGCCTCGCGGTTGTCGAAGAACACCTGCTCGCGGTACAGCGGGCCGTCGCGCTGCACCGGCGCGTCGGCCAGCTCGATCCGGAACAGCCGCTGCACGCCCTGGTTGCGGGCGCCGTCGACCTCGACGCCGACGACGCCGGCGGTGGAGAGCCGCGCGCCCGGCGCCACCACGATGCGGCTGGTGTCGGGGGTGGGCGCGCGGCCCGGCGTGTTGCTGAAGACCGGGCTGGTCTGCCGCTGGCTGGCCGCCAGCAGCTCGACGCGGCCGGAAGGTGCCTCCACGGTGGCGCCGCCGGCGACCGTGATGGTCTCGCCCTCGACCCGGATGATCGACGGGTTGAACACTTCGGCGGCCAGTTGCGTCGTCGCGCTGCTGCTCGGCCGCACCCGCGTCGCGCTGCCGGCAGCGATCTCCACCGTGCCCCCGGATGCCGAGGCGGTGACCTGTGCGCCATTCTCGACAACGAAGCCGCGCTGGCTGGCTTCGGTCAGTTCGCTGAGACCACCGCTCAGCGTGCGGGTCGAGCCCATCGCCTGCAGGTACACCGCACCGTTGGCACCCTTCACCGCGGTGGTGGCGTTGACCTGTCCGGCCTGGCGCACCGTCAGGCCCACGAGGTTGATGCTGCCGCTGTCGGCGCGGATCTCGTTGACCTTCTGCGCCACGGCATCGGCGGCGCCCGCCGTGGCGTCCAGCGGCGAGCCGTCGGCGGCGTTCTCCACGATGCCGAGCGTGGGGTCGGGGGCGGTGGTGCTGCCGGCGAGCCGCAGGGGGTCGACGGCCACGATCAGCCCGCGCTGCGCCGGATCGGAAGAGCTCATCAGGTAGACGCGATCGCCGGCGGCCAGCACGGCCTGGCCCTGGGGCGTGTCGATGCGCCCGCGGTTGGCCACGCGCGGCGCAATCAGCAGCACGTCGCCACCTGCGGCGCTGCGGATCTCGGCTCCGGCCTCGACACTGATGGCCGCGTCGGGACTGGTCGGCTGGTAGTCGCTGCCGGCGGCGCTGAACACGGCGCTGCCGTCTGTGACGTTGCGCAGGCCGCGCTCGAACACGGCATCCGAAATGCTGTTGGCGGTGGCCACGAACTTGCCCGTGTCCACACGCGCGCCGCGGCCGAAGTACACACCGTTGCTGTTGAGCAGGACCACCTCGCGGTCGGCCGTCAGCCGGCCCAGGATCAGCGACGGATCCGCGCTCCAGATGCGGTTCAGCGCCGACACGTAGCGCGAAGGGTCCTTGTTCTGCTCGAAGTGAACGTGGTGGCCGGCGCCGACATCGAAGCGGTCCCAGTTCAGGATCACGCGGTCGACGTCGCCCTGTTTGAAGGTGGCCGAGCGGCCGTCGGGCGCGACCCGCCATTCCACGCGGGAGCGTTGCGCCGGGTCGGCGACGAAGTTGCGCAGGGCGGGGTCGTTGACGAAGCCGCCGCTGGCGTTGCGCAGCGTGCCGTAGGGCTGCGGCAAGGGGTTGGCCGGCGCCGGCAGCGCGCCGGCAAACACCACGGGGGGGCGCGTCTGTGCCGCAGCCGGGCTGCCCAGCGCCAGGGCGGCCGCCACCGTGGCCAGTCCCACGCCCACGCGGCCGGCCTTGCCCTGGCTTCGGGCCCCCTCGAAGACGGCCACGGCCATGCCCCGGTGGCGGTTGAAGACGAGACGGTGCAGACCCTGGTTCATGGCGACCTCGTGGACAGCCCGTGATGCTCGCGGGCAGTGATGGCCAGACCACGCATGTCATGAGCCGGAAGGCTCATGCTGCTGCGGTGGTGTGGCGGCGTGGCCTAGAAGCTGTGCCGCACCGACAGGTCCCAGCGCTGGTGCCGGCTGGCCGCGCGGCCGCTGAGCGGCTCGGCCTTGCCGAAGCGGTCTAGCCGGGTGGTGTCGCGCAGCGCCAAGGCCCAGTCCAGGCTCGCAGACAGGCCGAAGTCGGTGTCGACGCGCAGACCCAGGCCCGTGCTGGCCAGCTGCAGGTTCGACGCCTCGCCCGGCAGCGCGGACAGCTTGCGCAGCCCGGCGGTGTCGAAAAAGCCCAGGCCGCGCAACTGCACGCGCGCCATCGGCTGCCAGCGCGGCGACCACAGCTCGGCCCGCAGCGCGGCGCCGAGGTCGCCGGCCTGCTCGCCCTCGTAGTAGCCGCGCACACTGTCGACGCCGCCGTACACCACCTGTTCCGAGCTCGGCAGCGGCGTGTCGCTGTACTGGCCCTGCAGCTGCAACGCGAGCAGCCAACCGTTGGCATCGGTAGCCAGCGGCTCGCGCAGTTCGGCCGACAGGCCCAGCACCTGGAAGCGCGGCGAGCCCTGCTCGCGCTTGCAGGCGAACTGGTCCTTGGGCACGCCGAAGCAGTCGATCGTGCGCGCGCTGAAGGCCGGCAGGCTGAGGTTCAGGCTCGCGCCCAGGCGTGCCTGGCGCCCGGGCCGGCTGCCGGCCAGGTTGAGCTCGTAGTCGACGCCGAAGGTCGGGTAGCGCAGGGGCGGCGACGCGGTGCCGAAGCCGGCGACGTCGACATTGCCGTCCTTCAGGTTGCGCAGCGTCCAGCCCCAGCTCAGCGCGTGCTTGATGCCCTCGGGCGCGTCGAGGCGGTCGCGCCAGCGCAGCCGCCAGGTCTCGCCGCGCGAGACAGTGAGCCCGCCCAGCGGAGTGGGCGTGTCGCTGTCGGAATAGGTATAGGCCAGCGACAGGCGGTCACCGCTGCCGCCCAGCGGAGCGCTGTACAGCAGCGACAGGATGTTGGCCTGGTCGGGCTCGCGCGGCGACACCACCCAGTTGCCCGCGATCGCATGCTGGCGCTGGAACAGGTTGTCGTAGCTCAGCGCAGCCTCCAGGCGGCCACGCTCGGTGTTCTGCGACTGCTTGCTGTTGAGCTCGAGCGCGCCGTGCAGCGGGCGCGAGTCCTCGACCTTCAACTCGACCTCCAGCGTGCCCGGGCCCGACCCGGCGGCCAGCAGCGGCGTGATGCGGCGGTCGGGCGCCAGCGCGGCCAGTTGGCCCAGCTCCTGCTGCACCTCGTTGAACTGCGGCACGCTGCCCGGCGCCAGGCTGGGCAGGCCCTGGCGGATGCCGCTGGGCAGAAAGTGCTCCGCACCGGTCACCTTCAGCCGCTCGACCACGCCCTGGATGACCTGCAGCCGCACCTCGCCCGTGCCGTCATCGACCCGCTGCGGCGGCAGCACGACGCTGACGCTGAGGTAACCCGCATCCTGGTAGGCCTGCTGCAGCGCGCGGCGCGCGCCCTCGGCGTCGGCCACGGTCTTGGCGGGGCCGAGGAAAGGGTAGACCGCACGCTCCAGGGCCGGCGCCCCGAGCAGCGTGTCGCCCTCGATGACGAACTCGAGGATGTCGAAGCGCGGGGTGTCGGGCGCCCGCGGCTGCGCGGGCGCCGCGTGGGCGAAGAAGGACAGCGCCAGACCACAGACGGCGTGCCAGAAACCCAGGCGGGACATGACGAGGAGGATGAAGTGGGTGTTCGGGAACACGCTGTGGCGGGCCAGGCAATGCACGCCAGGGCATTCTGCCGGGCGTTGATGAAGGAAAAACGCCCGCGCGGGGCGGGCGTTGGCTGCTCGAACCGAAGGGCCCGAAGGCCCCGCGGCGAAGGCGATGCGCTCGATCAGTTCGACGCGCTGCCCTGGCAGGTCAGACCAGCCTTGTTGTAGCCGCTGGCCAGATCGGCGGCATTGACCAGGCCGACCGGGGCCGTCAGCGTGTTCAGCGAATTGGCGATGGTGCCCAGGACGCCGTTGTTGCCCGTGTAGGTGAGCTCGAAGTAGAAGCCGTACGAGCCGTCCTTCAGCGTGTTGCTGTTCGTGTTGCCGGCGGTGCCCGGGATGGCGTTCTCGCCGATCGCCGCACCGTCCACACGCAGCCAGCGCCAGCTCTGGCCGGTCTGGTTGTTCTCGCCCGACATCACCCCCAGCGCGAAGACGCCAGCCTTGTTGAGCTCGTTGCGCACGTCGCTGGTGCCGCCGGCAGCGTACACGCGGATGCTGCCGATCAGCGCGTCCTTGAGGCCACCCGCTTCGTCGTCGCTGGTCGGCTCGGGCACGATCGACAGCGCTTCCAGGGAGCAGGGCAGCCCCAGGAAGTAGTTCTGGGCGGAAGACTGCGTGCCCGAGGTGTCGACACGGCGCACGTAGCGCAGTTCGACGCCATCGTCGGCCACATTCCTTGTCAGGAAGCCCAGGCCGCGCGAGTACGCGGCGTTGAAGGGGTTGTCGACCATGATCGTGGCCATCTGCGCCTTGGCGATCGACGGCACGCAGTACGACAGGTTCGTGTCGGCCACCGTGCAGCTGGCGGGGATCAGGCCGGCCGCCTTCTGGGCATCGAACATCTTGGTGTACAGCGCGCTTGAGGCCGCCACACCGAAGGTCTGCGCCACGCCGGCCCCGACGTTGGCGAACAGCTGGTTCGCGCCGATCGTGGGCGAAGGGAAGCGGTTGGTCGCGGTGTCGCTGAAGCCACCGATCGGCACCGCGCCAGCCGGCGGGGCAATGTTCGTGCCCGTGCCCGGGTTACGGAACGTGTAGGCCTTGCCGTTGAGGATCAACACGCTGCCGAACGAACCGTCAGCAACGTTCAGGCGAACCTCGGCGAACGGAATGCCCGAGAAATTGATGAACTCGCTGTCGGGCTTGGTGGGGTATGCGGCTTGAGTGACCGCTGCATTGGCGCAGACCACCGTCGTGAAGTTGCCGGACACGAAGTCGGTGGGGGTACCACCGGCCGTGGTGCACATGGCACGGAGCGCGAGGCGGAAGTTGTTCTGAACAGCCGA
>JBILSW010000172.1:0-6260 GCA_044371895.1 Rubrivivax sp. | reverse complement strand
CTGATGCTGGTGGGCTTCATGGAGCCCCCAGGCTCCCTGCGTTCGCCACCCCCCGAGGGGGCTCTGGCAGCGGCCCGGCAGAGACGGATCCGCGCCAGGGCTCGGCAGGAGGCACGAGCATCAGGCCACCGACTTCAGCGGTTCCCAGTCGAAGATCAGCTTGTGCACCGCGGCCGCCTCGCCCTCGGTCTTCAGGCGCTCGCGCAACTCGCGGTCGGACAGCATCTCGGCAATCTCGGACAGGATCTCAAGGTGGCGCTGCGTGGCCGCCTCGGGTACGAGCAGGAAGATCAGCAGCGCCACGGGCTCGTCGTCGGGCGCGTCGAAGGGGATGGGTGCCTGCACGCGAAGCACCGCCGCCAGCGGGTTCTTCAGGCCCTTGATGCGGCCGTGCGGGATGGCCACGGCGTGACCCAGGCCGGTGGAACCCAGCCGCTCGCGCGCGAAAAGGTTGTCGGTGACGACGCCGCGGGCGATGGCGTGCTGGTTCTCGAACAGCAGCCCGGCCTGCTCGAAGACGCGCTTCTTGCTGGTCGCGTCTACGTTGACCAGCACGTTGCTGGCGGGCAGGATGGCGGAGAGACGGTTCATCTGGGCATTCCCCTGAGGCTCATGGCCTCCTGCGACACCCTGCACGGGCGCCAGGGCGCCGCGGGGCGTGCGGTTGCAGCGGAACTGCAAAAAAACATCATAGCGCCGAGCCAGGATCGCGATGGTTGGGGTGGGTCCCCGAAACAGGGGCGGAACCGTTGCTTTTGCGGCGCCGCAGCAACAACGCACCACCCCTGCGCCGGCCAGCTGCGACGGCACCCGGCCAAAAAAGTACGGCCCCGCAGGGCCGTCGGGTGCCCGCCGGCCTGCCGGCCGACGGCACTCAGGCTCAGGAGGTGCTGGCCGCCTGACGCTTGGGGCTCTCGTGGTGGTGATCCTGCATGCGGTCCTTGTGGCGCACGACCTGACGGTCGAGCTTGTCCATCAGGGTGTCGATGGCGGCGTACAGGTCTTCCGCGGCGTGCTCGACGAAGATGTCGCGGCCCTTGACGTGCAAGGTGACCTCGGCGCGCTGTCGTCGCTCCTTTTCCTTGTTCTTCTCCACCGTCAGCAGCACGGAAACGTCCACCACCTGGTCGAAGTGTCGCGTCACGCGATCGAGCTTGGTGAGCACGTACTCTCTCAAAGCCGGGGTGACTTCGAGGTGATGGCCGCTGATCGTCAAGTTCATCAGAACCTCCTTTTCGGGAAAGGGCCGAGGGGCAAGGACGCCGACTGGAGCGCCGAAGGCGGGCGGCCGGCCATGGGACTCGCGGAGCAGGTGGGCGGAAGCTGACGGGTTGAACTCAGTGTGCACCGGTTCAGGGGGTGTGGCAAGGCGGCGCCGGCAACCCTGGCGGCGATGCGGGCCGGGCGTGACGAAGTGCCCGCCGCGCTCCCGTGGGCGACCCTGCACCGTATGCTGCAGCCGCGCCCGCACAACCCGGCCGAAGGACACCGCCATGCCCCGCGACCTGCTGATCCGCCACGCCACGCTGCCCGACGGCCGCCAGGGCATCGACCTGCTGGCCCGCGACGGCCGCTGGGCCGCCATCGGACCCGGGCTGCCCGCCCCCGAGGGCGCCGAGGAAATCGACGCCGCCGGCTGGCTGCTGAGCCCGCCCTTCGTGGACGCGCACTTCCACCTCGACGCCACGCTGAGCCACGGCCTGCCCCGCGTCAACGACAGCGGCACGCTGCTCGAGGGCATCCGGCTCTGGGGCGAGCTCAAGCCCCTGCTCACCGAGGAAGCCGTGGCCGAGCGCGCCATGGCCTACTGCGACTGGGCCGTGGCGCGCGGGCTGCTGGCGATCCGCTCGCACGTGGACATCTGCGACGAGCGGCTGCTGGCCGTGCGCGCGCTGCGCGAGGTGCAGCGGCGCGTCGCACCCTACCTGACGCTGCAACTGGTGGCCTTCCCGCAGGACGGCGCGCTGCGCAGCCCGGGCGCGATGGCGCTGCTCGAGAAGGCCCTGGCCCTGGGGGTGGAGGTCGTGGGCGGCATCCCGCACCACGAGCGCACCATGGCAGACGGAGCCGAGAGCGTGAAGCGCCTTTGCGAACTGGCCGCCGCGCACGGCCTGCCGGTGGACATGCACTGCGACGAGACCGACGACCCGTCCTCGCGCCACGTCGAGACGCTGGCCTTCCACACCCATCGCCTGGGTCTGCAGGGCCGCGTGACGGGCTCGCACCTCACGTCCATGCACTCGATGGACAACGCCTATGCCGCCAAGCTGGTGGCGCTGATGGCCGACAGCGGCGTGCACGCGGTGGCCAACCCGCTGATCAACATCATGCTGCAGGGCCGCTACGACGGCTACCCGCGGCGCCGCGGCATGACGCGCGTGCCCGAGCTCATGGACGCCGGCATCACCGTGGCCTTCGGCCACGACTGCGTGATGGACCCCTGGTACGCGCTCGGCTCGGCCGACATGCTGGAGGTGGCCTCGATGGGCCTGCACGTGGCTCAGATGACGGGGCAGGCCGCGCAGCGCCGCTGCTTCGAGGCCGTGACCACGAACCCGGCGCGCATCCTCGGCCTGCAGGGCTATGGCCTGGCCATGGGCTGCCGCGCCGACGCCGTGCTGCTGCAGGCGCGATCGCCGCAGGAAGCCCTGCGCCTGCGCGCGGCGCGCCTGGCCGTGGTGGGCGGGGGCACGGTGCTGTCCCGCATGGCGCCGGCCGAGGCGCGCCTGTCGCTGCCGGGACGCCCCGATGCCGTGGACTTCACGCGACAGCCCTGGGCCGCGACGGAAGACCCCGCTGGCTAGAATGATCCGCAACCAGGGACGAGACGCGGGGGCCCGGCACCGCCGCGCGAAAGCACGATGAAACTGATCGGATCACTGACCAGCCCCTACGTGCGCAAGGTGCGCATGGTGATGGCCGAGAAGAAGCTCGACGCGCAGTTCGTTCCCGAAGACGTCTGGGGCAGCGACGACATCCTCAGGAGCAACCCGCTGGGCAAGGTGCCCTGCCTGGTGCTCGACGGCGGCGAGGCGGTGTTCGATTCGCGCGTGATCGTCGAGTACCTCGACACGCTCAGCCCCGTGGGCAAGCTGATCCCGCCCACCGGCCGCGAGCGCATCGAGGTCAAGACCTGGGAAGCCCTGGCCGACGGCATGCTCGACGCCTCCATCCTGGCGCGCCTGGAGGCCACCTGGGCCGGCCGCGGCGCCGAGCAGCGCTCGCAGGCCTGGATCGACCGCCAGATGAGCCGCGTGCACGCCGCCGTGCGCAGCATGGCGCTCGGCCTGGGCGACAAGGCGTGGTGCAACGGCGCGCACCTCACGCTGGCCGACATCGCGGTGGGCTGCGCCCTGGGCTATCTCGACTTCCGCTTCCCGCAGATCGACTGGCGCGGCACGCACCCCAACCTGGCCAAGTGGCACGAGAAGCTCGCCACGCGGCCGAGCTACATCGACACGGCCCCGCCGGGCTGATCGCCCGCTCGGGCCGGGGCCTTCAGCCCACCACCGGCTGAAAGCTGCCGCTCTGCGCGAGCGGCCAGTACTGGCGGTACACGTTGTGCGGCCACTCGCCGCGCCCCTCGACGGCCGCGAGCAGCGCGCCCGGCTTCAGGAAGGGCAGCTGGTTGGCGAGCAGCCGGACGTCGCCCTGCGACACGCGGCGCACGATGTGGCTGGCGGTGATCTCGCCCGGGTGTTGCAGGCCCGCGGCCTGCACCAGTTCCTTCAGCGCCATCAGCGTGTGCTGGTGGAAGCGCCAGACCCGCTCCAGCTTCGTGGGCACCACCAGCGCCTGCTGGCGGCGCGGGTCCTGCGTCGTCACGCCCGTGGGGCAGGCGCCAGTGTGGCAGGCCTGGGCCTGGATACAGCCCAGTGCGAACATGAAGCCGCGCGCCGAGTTGCACCAGTCGGCGCCCAGCGCCATGCAGCGCGCGATGTCGAAGGCGCTGACCACCTTGCCCGCCGCGCCGATGCGGATGCGGTGGCGCAGGTTCAGCCCCACCAGCGTGTTGTGCACGAGCAGCAGGCCCTCCTGCAGCGGCGCGCCGACGTGGTCGGTGAACTCCAGCGGCGCCGCCCCCGTGCCGCCCTCGGCGCCGTCGACGACGATGAAGTCAGGCAGCAGGCCGGTCTCCAGCATGGCCTTGCACAGCGCGAACCACTCCCAGGGGTGGCCGACGCAGAACTTGAATCCCACCGGCTTGCCGCCCGACAGGCGCCGCAGCCGCTCAAGGAAGCGCAGCATCTCCACCGGCGTGGCAAAGGCCGAGTGGCGGGCCGGGCTCACGCAGTCCACGCCCGCGGGCACGCCGCGCGCGGCGGCGATCTCGGCCGTGACCTTAGGCCCCGGCAGCACGCCGCCGTGCCCAGGCTTGGCGCCCTGGCTCAGCTTGAGCTCGATCATCTTCACCTGCGGGTCCAGCGCGTTGGCTGCGAAGCGCTCCTCGCTGAAGCGCCCGGCTTCGTCGCGGCAGCCGAAGTAGCCGCTGCCGATCTCCCAGATCAGGTCGCCGCCGTGCACGCGGTGGTGCTGGCTGATGCTTCCTTCGCCGGTGTCGTGCGCGAAGCCGCCCTTGCGGGCGCCGCCGTTCAGCGCCAGGACGGCGTTGGCGCTGAGCGCACCGAAGCTCATGGCCGAGATGTTGAAAACGCTGGCGCTGTAGGGCTGGGTGCAGCCGGTGCCGCCCTCGCCCACCGTGATGCGGAAGTCGTGGCTGGCGATGACCGACGGCGCCACCGAGTGGTTGATCCACTCGTAGCCCTCGGCATGCACGTCGAGCTGGGTGCCGAAGGGCCGCTTGTCGGCGTCGCCCTTGGCGCGCTGGTAAACCAGGCTGCGCTGCTGGCGCGAGAACGGCGCCGCCTCGTTGTCCGACTCGATGAAGTACTGGCGCATCTCGGGCCGGATGAACTCCAGCAGGAAGCGCAGGTGACCGATGACGGGATAGTTGCGCAGCACCGAGTGGCGCGTCTGGCGCGTGTCGCGCCAGCCCAGGGCGGTGAGGAACAGGCCGGCGAGCGCGGCCAGGCCCAGCGCGCCCGGGCCACCGAGCACCCAGCCCAGGCCGCCCAGCAGCGCCACCACGGCCGACAGCAGCCACGCCGTGTAGCGCACCGGGAAGTGCTGGTCGAGGCGGTGAAGCCAGGCGTGCATGGGGTGTCTCCGGCGCCGCTTCAGGTGGCGGGCTGGGCCTGATGCTAGTGCGGCAGTCGGGCAGCGACGCGGCCAGCAACACTGCATTGGCTGCGCAGACGCCGCCTTAAACTGCCCCGCCACCCCACGCTGCCCGCATGCAAGGACAACTCTTCACGCAGGACTTCCTGCGCTTCGGCATCCGCGACACGCCGCCCTACCAGGCGCTTTCTGCCGAGGCAGCGGCGGCCTTCGAGCAGCGGCTGCGCGCCATCTTCGCCGGCCTGTCGGCCGAGACGGTGATGAACGAGGCGCAGACCGAGCAGCTGGTGATCGAGCGCGTGCTGGAGGAGCTGGGCTGGGGCGGCGACTACCTGCCGCAGGTCAACCTGAGCGGCAAGCGGCGCGAAGACGTGCCCGACATCCTGCTGTTCGCCGACACCGCCCACCTGCAGCGCGCGCGCGACGAAAAGCACGACGACCGCCGCTACCGCCACGGCCTGGCCCTGCTGGAGGCCAAGCGCTGGCTGCGCCCGCTGGACCGCGGCGCCGCCGACGAGCCGCTGGACCCCGGGGCCCCCAGTTCGCAGATGCTGCGCTACCTGAGCCGTGCCGACGTGGCCAGCGACCGTGCGGTGAAGTGGGGCGTGCTCACCAACGGCGGCACCTGGCGGCTGTACTGGCAGGACGCGCGCTCCAGGGCCGAGGAGTTTCTCGAGCTCGACCTTGCTGCGTTGCTGGGCGTGCCGGGTGTGCAGCCCGACCTGGACATGCCCGAGCCCGCGCACGGCCTGAAGCTGTTTTTCCTGCTGTTCAACCGCGCCGCCTTCCTCACGCAGACCTGGGATGCGCAGGCGCGCAGCTTCCACGCCTATGCGCGCGCCGAGGCCAGGGCTTACGAGGAAAAGGTGTCGGCCGACCTCGGCCAGCGCGTGTTCGACGAGATCTTTCCCACGTTGGCGCAGGCGCTGGCGCGGGGTGATCTGCAGGCCCAAAAAGAGCCCGTGGGCTACGGCAGCGGCACGCGCCACCGCTACACGCGCGAGTACCTGGAGCAGGTGCGCGAGGCCACGCTCATCTTGCTGTACCGCCTGCTGTTCCTGTTCTACGCCGAGGACCGGCGG
>JBILSW010000004.1:0-19722 GCA_044371895.1 Rubrivivax sp. | reverse complement strand
ACGGGCGCGAGCGCTTCTCGGCGAGCCACCGCTTCGCCGAGGTGGCGGTCTACGGCTACTGGTTCGAGGTCGAGATCGGCGGCAAGCTCTTCGCCTACCAGAACAACGCCGAGCCGCTGCACTGGACGCGCGAGAAGGGCACCGGCGGCCCGGGTGCCGTGGCCGAGCGGCCCGCCAACCCGGGCGGCATCCGCCGCTTCCGCCAGACCGTGCACGCCCCCGACCTGCGCGTGCCCGAGTGGGCGGCCGACATCGTCTACTACTACGTCTTCCCCGAGCGCTTCCGCAACGGCAACCGCGCCAACGACCCGCAGCCCGGGCGCGACCGTTACCGCAACACAACGGTCGAGCGGCACCCACGCTGGCTCGGCAAGCCCTGGAAGCCCGGCAGCGGCGACGGCAGCGACGATGTCTACAACAACGACTTCTTCGGCGGCGACCTGGACGGCCTGGCCGACAAGCTCGACGACATCCGCGATCTCGGCGCCAACACGATCTACATGACGCCGGTGTTCCGCGCCGCCAGCAACCACAAGTACGACCACGCCGACTACCTCAACGTCGACCCGGCCTTCGGCGGCAACGCCGCCTGGGAGCGGCTGATCCGCGAGTCCACGCGCCGCGGCATCCGCGTCATCCCCGACGCCAGCCTCAACCACACCGGCAGCGACTCGATCTACTTCGACCGCTACGGCAACTTCGGCGGCGGCGGCGCCTTCAGCGGCGGCAAGCCCAACCCGGAGAGCCCGTACTTCGGCTGGTACCGCTTCGACCTGACGCAGAAGCAGCCCGAGCGGCAGTACCGCGGCTGGGTGGGCGTGCCCGACCTGCCCGAACTCGACAAGGCCAGCCCCGCATGGCGCGACTTCGCCTTCCGCAGCCCCGACAGCGTCACGCGCGCCTGGCTCAAGCGCGGCGCGGCCGGCTGGCGCATGGACGTCGCACCCTGGGTAAGCGACGAGTTCTGGCGCGAGTGGCGACGGGCCGTCAAGGCCACCCGCCCCGACGCGCTGACCGTGGCCGAGACCTGGTTCGACTCGAGCAAGTACTTCCTCGGCGACATGTTCGACTCGACGATGAACTACGTCTTCCGCAACGCCGTGCAAGACTACGCCGCGGGAGGCCCGGCCGCGGGCCTGGTGGCGCAGCTCGAGCACTTGCGCGAGGCCTACCCGGCACCGGTGCACCGCGCGTTGATGAACCTGCTGTCCAGCCACGACCAGGCACGGGCGCTGCACGTCTTCGGCTGGCACGACGACACCAGGGACCCGGCCGTCATCGAACGCGCCAAGCGGCGGCTGCTGTTGGGCGTGTTCCTGCAGATGAGCTACCCGGGAGCGCCCACCGTGTACTACGGCGACGAGGTCGGCGTGACCGGCGGCGACGACCCCTACAACCGCGCGCCCTACCCCTGGGCCGACGAGGGCGGGCAGCCCGACCTGGCGCTGCGCGAGCAGTTCCGGCGCCTGATCGCGATGCGCCACGCCCACCCGGTGCTGCGCCGTGGCGAGCTGATGGCGCCGGTGGTGGTGGACGAGCACGTGGTGGTGTGGCCGCGCCGGACGGTGCAGGACGGCCGCGAGCGCTGGGCGCTGGTGGCCGTGAACAACGCCGGCGCGCCGCGCACCGTGCGCCTGCCGCGCCCCGCGGGACTGCCGCCGGGGCCGCTCACCGACGCCCTGGACGGCGAGGCCGTGCGCGCCGACGGCGACTTCATCGAGATCGTGGTGCCGGCCCTGTTCGGCCGCGTGCTGCTGCACTGAAGGCATCCAGTCCCTCGCCCGCCCGGTGGGCGGTGTTCCGTGTTCCTGGCTGCGATTCCCTGAGCCGATGCCTGCGCCTGGACGGCGTCTCTCTCGGTGTTGGCGGGCGGCGTCAGCCCATGCCGTGGAAGAAGGCCAGCACGCCCCCCAGCAGCGCCACCAGCAAGGGCACGCCGCACAGCAGCGCGGTCTGCCAGGGGCCACTGGCGACGGCCGCGGCACGGCCCTCGGGCGCGAATCCGCTGCTGTCGAACAGGTCCTCGACGAAGGCCTCGCTGCGGTGCAGGTCGGGCAGCACGCTGGCCGGGAAGCCGCTGGAGCGGGCAAGGCCCTGGGCGCTGGCGTCGGCGGCGTTCATGGCGTGGGCGCGGTGGAATGGCGGCAGTACCGGATGTTGAGGCCATGCCGTGTCGCCCGCATGTCAGCCGCCGGCGCGGCCGGTTTCCTTTGTTTCGGCTCTGGCGCCAGCCGCAAACAAACGAAACGCGGCGCGCGCCGCGCCGATGCCGCGCCGACACAGCCGGCACCCACCATGCGCGGATGCCACCTCCTTGGCGCCCGCACGTGGTCCATCACCACCCCTGGTTCGCCGTCGCGCCGTGGGGCGACGCGCCAGGGAGCCCTGGCTATGATCCCGGCGATGCCGTCATGACGTCGCCCGCCGACACCGCCCCTGCCCAGCCGACGCCCTTGCTCATCGTCGACGACGAGCCCGAGCTGTGCGGCCTGCTGGCCGAGTACTTCGGCCGCCACGGCTTCGCCGTGAGCACCGCCGGCGGCGCCGCCGAAGCCCGCCAGCGGCTGGCGGCCCAGCGCCCGGCACTGGCCCTGCTGGACATCAACATGCCCGGCGAGAACGGCCTGAGCCTGGCGCGCTGGCTGCGCGAGGCCCACCCCGGTGTGGCCATTGTCATGCTCACCACCGCCAGCGAGCCTGTGGACCGCATCGTGGGCCTGGAGCTCGGCGCCGACGACTACCTCGGCAAGCCCTTCGAGCTGCGCGAACTGCTGGCGCGCGTGCGCGCCGTGCTGCGGCGCACGCAGCAGCCGGCATCCGCGCCGACGGTACCCGCCGCCAGCGACGCGGGCCGCGTGCCTTTCGGCGCGCTCTGGCTCGACCTCGAGCGGCGCAAGCTGCTGACGGCCGAGGGCCGCGAGGTGGAGATCACCGCCGCCGAGTTTGACCTGCTGGCCCTGTTCGCACGCCATCCGAACCGGCCGCTGACGCGCGACCAGATCATGGAGCAGGCGCACAACCGCGGCTGGGACGTGTTCGACCGCTCCATCGACCTGCGCGTGATGCGGCTGCGCCGCAAGATCGAGCGCAACCCCGACAAGCCCGAGGTGCTGAAGACGGTGCGCAACGTCGGCTACGTCTACGTGCCGCCGCCGGCGTGACCACCCTGCCCCGCGTGCCGGCCGGCACGCCCGCGCTGGCGCGGCGGCTGTGGCTGGTGGTGCCGGTGGGCCTGCTGCTGGCCGCGCTGACGGCACGGCAGTACACGGCCCGATCGGCCGAGGCCGAGCGCGAGTTCGCGGCGCGCCTCGACGAGCGCGCGCAGTGGCTCGCCGAACTCGCCCGGCCGGCTGCCGAGCACGTGCAGGACCTGCGCCGCCTGCTAGAGATGCACTGGCACGACCCTCCCGACGCCGGCCCGGCACTGCGGCGCGCGCTGAGCGCCCGCGCGGCCGGCGACGGCTACACCATCGACCGCGGCGACGCGCGCCAGCGCCTGGGGCAGTTCTGGTGGGCCCCCGCTGACGGACGCGCACCCGACGAGATCTGGCTGCGCCGCGCCCGCGTCTTCCTGGACGCAGCGCGCATCGTGCATGCGCGGACACCGGGCTTCGAGGCGGCGTGGTTCGCCGCCGCCGATGACAACCTCAGCTTCGGCTACCCCTGGGTCGACACGGCGGGCATGTTGGCCACCATGGGCGTGCCCGGCCTGCGCGGGCTGGACGCGCCGCGCCGCGCCGGCGTGGCCCGCGCCGAGCGCGACCTGACCGCGGACCCCGACGGCACCGACTTCTGGGGCGTCCCCTACGTGAGCCAGCTGCATGGGGAACTGGTGCTCTCGCACGGCCGCGCGGTGATCCTGGACGGCCGGTACCGCGGCGCGGTGAGCCTGGACTTCCGGCTCGACACGCTGCAGCGCCTGGCGCAGCGCTGGCAGCGGCCGGACTCGCAGGTGTGGATTGTCGAGCGCGGGCTCGTCGTGCTGGCCGACGCGGCACAGCCGCTGCAGCGGCCACAGGGCATCGGCCTGGCCGACACGCGCGTGCGCGTCGAGCTGGCCACGCGGCTGGCCGCCCTGGGTATCGCCGCCGACGAGGCCCTGCTCGACCGCCTGGCGCGCGAGCGCAGCCTCGTCACCCACGTGGGCGACTGGGTGCTGGCCAGCGCCAGCCGCGAGGGCCTGCCGTGGATCGCCGTCGAGGCGCTGCCGCGCGAGGCCCTGCGCGCGCCGGTGTGGCGCAGCCTGGTGCCCAACGCGCTGCTCGGCGGGGCGCTGCTGGCGGTGTTCGTGCTCGGCCAGTGGCTGTTCGCGCGCTGGTTCGTCACGCCCTCGGTGGCGGTGCTGGCCTACCTGCGGCAGCTGGCGGCCGACCCCGCGGCGCCGGTGCCGCGCCTGGGCACGCGCTGGCAGGACTGGGTCGACGCCGTCACCGACACCTTCCGCCGCCAGCGCGAGGCCGCCGACCAGGTGGAGCGCCAGCGCGAGACGCTGCGCCAGAGCGAGAAGCTGTCCGCGATGGGTTCGCTGCTGGCGGGCGTGGCGCACGAGCTCAACAACCCACTGGCCATCGCGATGGGCCGCGCCAGCCTGCTCGAGGAGAAGGTGGCCAGCGGCGCCGAGCCGGCCGCGCTGCAGGACGACGCCCGCCGGATCCGCGAGGCCACTGAGCGCTGCGGCCGCATCGTGCGCACCTTCCTGAACATGGCGCGGCAGCGGCCGCCGTCGCGGCGGCCGGTGCAGCTGGGCGACATCGTGCGCGCCGCCGTCGACATGCTGGGCTACACGCTGCGCAGCCACGGCGTGCGCGTCGAGCTCTCGCTGGCCGAGGACCTGCCCGAGGTGCAGGCCGACGCCGACCAGATCGGGCAGGTGGTGCTCAACCTCATGGTCAACGCACAGCAGGCCATGGAAGACGCCGGCACCGCCCACCGCGTGCTGGCCATCGCCACCGGCGTGGAGCTCGCGCGGCCGGGCCGCGAGCCGCGCGTGTGGCTGCGGGTGGCCGACAGCGGCCCCGGCGTGCCGCCCGATCTACACGCGCGCCTGTTCGAGCCCTTTTTCACCACCAAGGCCGTGGGACTAGGCACGGGGCTGGGGCTGTCGGTGTCGCGCGGCATCGTGCTCGAGCACGGCGGCGACCTGGTGCTTGAGCCCCCGCGCGACGGCGGCGCCGAGGGCGCGCTGCCCGGCGCGTCGTTCCGGCTGAGCCTGCCGATCAGCGGCGCCAAGCCGGCCGGCGGCGCGCCCGCCCCGGCTGCCGGAGCCATGGCCGCGACAGCGGCCGACGAGACGCGCCGAATCCTCGTCGTCGACGACGAACCCGAGGTCGCCGCCCTGATGCGCGAGGTGCTGGAGGGCGCCGGCTTCGACGTGCTGACCGCCGAGTCCGGCGCGGTGGCGCTGGAGATGCTGGCCGAGGCCCGCTTCGACGCCGTGGTCAGCGACGTGCGCATGCCCGATCTCGACGGCCCGGCGCTGTGGCGCCGGCTGCGGCAGGAGCAAGCGGCGCTCGCGGGCCGCGTGCTGTTCGTCAGCGGCGACACGCTGTCCGACGCGGCGCGGCAGTCGCTGGCTGAATGCGGTGCTCCGACACTGGACAAGCCCTTCACCAGCGCCGACCTGCTCGGCGCGGTGAGGGCGGTGCTGGGCGAGCCGCCTCGCGGCTAGGTGTTGAGCATGTCGGCCCAGATGTTGTCGGCCCAGCTCAGGGCGTAGCGGCCCTCGAGCTGGTTGGCCGCGGCGCTGACGCCGCCCGAGCCCGGCACGGTCTTGAAGGTCTTGTCGGCGGCGTCGTACTGGTGGACGCTGGCCACGTGGACCACGTCGCTGCGCGTGACGAAGCTGTAGCAGGTGTTCATCACCACCGGCGTGGCGCTCACCGCCTCGCCCTTGAGCAGCTGGATGATCGCCGCCGCCGCCACCTTGGCGTGCTGGTTGGCCATGTGGCCGCTCTTGGGCATGGCCGGCGCGCTGAAGGTGGCGTCGCCCAGCACGTGCACGCCCGGCACCGCCGTGCTCTCCATGGTGAGCCAGTTCACGCCCACCCAGCGGTTGTTCATGTTCACCAGACCTGCGGTGTTGCGCGCCAGGTCGCCCGCGCGCTGCGCCGGGATCACGTTCAGCACGTCGGCCCGGACGTCGTCGAACTCCAGCTTGGCCACGAGCTGGCTGCCCTGCGTGGAGACTTCGCGCACCTCGTTGTTGGCGCGGTACTCGATGATGCCCTCGTAGTGCTGCTTGAAGGCGCGCTCGAACAGCGCCTTCTTGCTCTGCACCTCGGGGTTGGCGTCCAGCACCAGCACCTTGGACTTCGGCTTGGCCTGCTTGAAGTAGCTGGCCACCATGCAGGCGCGCTCATAGGGCCCGGGCGGGCAGCGGTAGGGCACCCTGGGGATGGTCATCGCGAACACGCCGCCGTCGGGCATGGCCTCGAGCTGCTTGCGCAGCGCCGCCGTCTGCGGCCCCGCCTGCCAGCCGTGCAGCACGCGGCCGCTGTCGAGCTGGGTCTGCAGGCCGCCAGTCTGCTCGGTCATGAAACCGATGCCGGGGCTCAGCACCAGGCGGTCGTAGGGCAGCTCGGTGCCGTCCCGGAGCCTGACCTTCTTCGCGGCGGCGTCGATGGCCGTGACCTCGCCCTGCACCAGCTTCACGCCCATGGCCCGCAGGCCGCCGTAGCCGCGCGTGATGCGGTCCATGCCGGCATGGCCGCCGATGACGTAGTTGCTGATGGGGCAGGACACGAACTCGGCGTTGCGCTCGACCAGCGTGACGTCGACGTTGCCGCCCCACATCTTGAGATAGCGCGCCGCGGTGCTGCCGCCGAAGCCGCCGCCGACCACGACCACGCGGCCGATGGACGGACCGTCCATGGTGGCGCAACCGGACAGGCCCAGCGCGGCGATGCCGCCCAGTGCGGCGCCAGCGCCCAGCAGGCGGCGGCGGGAAGGATGGAATGCGTTCGTCATGGTGTGTCTCCCCTCACTTGGCCGGCTTCTGCGCCGCGAAGTGGGCGGCGATCAGCCTGATCTGCTCGTCGGTGTAGCCCTTGACGATCTGGTGCATGATGGTCGCGGGCAGGTTGCCGGCCCGGTAGTCGGCCATCGTGGCAATGAGCTTGTCGGCCGGGATGCCGGCCAGCGACTTCATGTCGCCGCGCGCGTTGCCATTGGTGCCATGGCAGTTGGCGCAGGTGGCGGCCAGGTTGCGCGCCAGCACCATGTCGGGTGCGGTCGCCTGTGCCTGGGCCACCGCAGGGACGGCCAGGGTGCTCAGGGCGGTGACGGCAGCGGCCAGGGCCGCCACGGCAGGGTGTCGGATCACGTCGATGTCTCCTCGGGGAACAAGGGGCGCCGGGAGTTCCGGCACCCGGTGAAAAGGTGGATCAGCGGGCACGCGCCCATTGTGCGACGGCTCGGGGCCCCGAACGCGGGGGCGCGCGGGATCGGAGCGGCTTGCACACACCCAGGCGCGAACCGTTAATATCAATCCATGCGAATGTACGGTTCGGGCCGTTCCCGGAATGCCGTGGAAACCCGGGTCGGTGGCACTGGCCTCGTGCCGGGCACCGGGGCCGCGGCCGGCGTGGGCCGGCGCCCTCTGCTGGCGGCATTGGCCAGCGCAGTGGCGGGCCTGCCCCTGGTGGCGCGCGCCGCCGCCGCGCGCCCGGGCGAACCCGTCGCCTGGCCCACCGTGCGCCTGCTGGACGGCCGCACGCTTGAGGCCGCGCAATGGCAAGGTCAGCTGGGTGTGGTGGTGTTCTGGTCCACCACCTGCCCGTTTTGTCGCCGCCACAACCAGCACGTCGAGAAGTTGCACCGTGCCGTCCAGGCTGCCGGCGCCCCGCTGCGCGTGCTGGGCGTGGCGCGCGACCGCGATGCCGCCGTCGTGCAGCGCTACGCCCAGGCCCAGGGCTACGGCTTCGCGATCACTCAGGATGTGGCCCCGCTGGCGGCCGCCCTGGCGCCACGCAACCTGATCCCCCTGACCGCCGTGGTCGGCCGCGACGGCCGCCTCGTGCAGGTGGTGCCCGGCGAGATGTTCGAGGAGGACGTGATGGAGTTGCTGGACCTGGCCCGCGCCGCGCCGAAGGCCCGCTCATGACGCACACCCGACTGCGGAGCACCGCCCGTGCGCTGGCCACGGCCACGGCCACGGCCCTGCTGGGCCTCTGTGCGACCGTTCCCGCCGCCGCGCAGCCCGCGCTGCACAGCTGGCCCGAGGCCGACCTCAAGCTGGGTGCGAAGCTCATCGAGGAACACGCCTGCACCGCCTGCCACGCGCGCAAGGTGGGCGGCGACGGCTCGGCCATCTACCGGCCCATGGGCCGCGTCGACACGCCCGGCGCGCTGCTGTCGATGGTGGAGATGTGCGGCACCGAGCTCAACCTCGGCCTGTTCCCCGAGGACGTGATGGCGGTCGCGGCCGTGCTGCAGCGCGACCACTACCGGTTCCTCCGCTCCCCAGCCCGTGCGGCGGGAAGCCCCTGAGCCCGCCTGCAAGGAGCCCGCCATGCCCAGGCACGCCGCCGCGCCAGCCGACGAATCCGACCCCGTGTTCGACTCGGCAGCCGAGTTGTTCCGGCTGCTGTCCACGCCCATCCGGCTGAAGATCATCAGCGCGCTGTGCGGCCACGAGAAGAACGTCTCGCAGCTGCTGGCCGAGATCGACACCACGCAGCCCAACATGAGCCAGCACCTGGCCACGCTGCACCGGGCCGGCGTGCTCTCGCGCCGGCGTGATGCCACGCAGATCTACTACCGCATCGGCAGCGAGCGCGCCGCCACGCTGTGCCGGGCAGTGTGCACGCAGATCGCCACCGAGTTCGACGGCGAGGTCGAACTGCCGCCTTCCGAGCGCCTGGCGCCCCTGGCGGCCGCCAGCCGCGACTGACGCGCTACACCCGCCCCGCCGGCGCCATGCCGAAGGCGCGCGCCAGCAGCGTGGTCGGGAACAGCGCGATGGCGGCATCGTGGGCCTCGGCGGCCTCGTTGAAGCGCTGGCGCGCGTAGGCCAGCTTCGGCTGCGCGCCGGTCCAGGCGGCCAGTAGCGGCGCGATCTCTTCGTCGGCACGCAGCTCGGGCTGCGGCTCCAGCAAGGCCAGCAGCCGCGAGGCGGCACCGGCCAGCGCCGCCTCGGCCGCCAGCCACTGGCGCGCCAGCGGGGCGTCCAGCGGGCGGGAACCCAAGGCCGCCGCGCCCTGCCGCGCCTGTGCGGCAGCGGCCAGGAAGGCGTCGAGGGCGCCCTGCTCGCCGGACATGGGGCTGCGCAGCAGCGCCACCAGGGGCTCGACGGCGGCATCGCGCAGCGCCAGCACATCGGCCAGCCGCCGCCAGGCCGACTCGACCTCGCCGCGCAGCCCGAGCAGCCGCCGGTGCGCGCCCACCACCCAGAACGTCAGCAGCGCAACCAGCGCCAGCACCAGCCAGCCCATGGCGCTATCAGCCGCGCACCTCGCCCTGCCCCAGCACCACCCACTTCATTGACGTCAGCCCCTCCAGGCCCACAGGCCCGCGGGCGTGGAACTTGTCGGTGCTGATGCCGATCTCGGCGCCCAGCCCGTACTCGAAACCGTCGGCGAAACGCGTGCTGGTATTGACCATCACGCTGGCGGAGTCCACCTCGCGCAGGAAGCGCATGGCGTTGGGGTGGTTGGTTGTGAGGATGGCGTCGGTGTGGTGGCTGCCGAAGTGGTTGACGTGCGCGATGGCCTCGTCGAGCGAATCCACCACCTTGATGCTGATGATGGGGGCGAGGTACTCGGTGGCCCAGTCGTCCTCGGTGGCCGGCCGCACCTTCGGCAGGCCGGCCAGCAGCGCCGCGGCGCGCGGGCAGCAGCGCATCTCCACGCCCTTGGCCGCGAACACCGCACCGATGCGCGGCAGGAAGGCCGGCGCCTGCGCCGCGTGCACGAGCAGGCTTTCGGCGGCGTTGCAGGGGCTGAACTTCTGCGTCTTGGCGTTGTCGGTCACGCGCAGCGCGAGCTCGGGGTCGACCTCGGCGTCCACGTAGACATGGCAGTTGCCGTCGAGGTGCTTGATGACGGGCACGCGGGCTTCGGCGCTGATGCGCTCGATCAGGCCCTTGCCGCCGCGCGGGATGATCACGTCCAAGAACTGCGGCATCGCGATCAGCGCGCCCACGGCGGCGCGGTCTGTGGTGGGCACCAGCTGCACGGCGTCTTCCGGCAGGCCGGCCTCGGCGAGCGACTCGCGCACCAGCGCCGCCAGCGCGCGGTTGCTGTGGACGGCCTCGGAGCCGCCGCGCAGGATGCAGGCGTTGCCGCTCTTGATGGCCAGGCTCGCGGCCTCGATGGTGACGTTGGGGCGGCTCTCGTAGATCATGCCGAACACCCCCAGCGGCACGCGCATCTGGCCGACGCTGATGCCGCTGGGGCGGCGCTTCACGCCGGTGATCTCGCCGATGGGGTCGGGCATGGCCGAGATCTGCTCGCAGCCCTCGGCCACCGTGGCCACGATGGCGGGCGTGAGCCTGAGCCGGTCGACCAGGGGCTCGGCCAGGCCGGCGGCGCGGGCGGCGGCCAGGTCCTGCTCGTTGGCCGCGGCCAGGGCCGGGCCGGCCTCGCGCAGCCGGCGCGCCAGCGCGCGCAGCGCGGCGTCCTTGGCCGCCGTGGGCGCCGCCGCCATGCGCGTGGCAGCAGCCCGGGCGGCGGCGCCGAGGGCGCCCATCAGCACGCCGATGTCGTCGATCGCATTCATGCCCGGATTGTCTCAGCCCGCGGCCGCGGGCAGCAGGCCCAGGGCGCCCAGCAGCGCCAGCCACCCCGCCGCCGTGGCCGCGAAGGCCACGGTCGAGACGACGATGGCCGCCGTGGCCTCGGCCTCCAGCACGCGGTAGCGCTGCGCGAAGATGAGCGCGTTGCTGCCCACGGGAAGCGCCGCGAGCATGACGATCACCGCCAGCGGCAAGCCGTCCAGGCCGAACACGAAGCGCCCCGCGAGCAGCACCAGGGCCGGCGCCACCAGCAGCTTCAGCAGCACCAGGCCCAGCGCGCCGCGCCAATGCGCCTTCAGCCCGTAGGCCGCCAGCGAAAGCCCGATGAGCACCAGGCACAGCGGCACCACGGCGCTGGCCAGCAGGGCCAGCACCTCGTCGAGCACGGGGTGCAGCCCCAGGCCGGTGAGGTTCCAGGCCAGGCCCGCCAGGATGGGCAGAACCACGGGGTGCACCACCATCTGGCGCACCGTCAGGCCCAGCGTGCGCGCCAGGCTGCGGGCACCGCCCTGGCGGGCCTGCTCTCGCGCCAGGGCCAGCTCGGCCAGCGCGGTGGCCGTGCTCAGCAGCACCAGGGCGTGAAGGCTCACGAGCGCGATGTGCAGCGCCAGGCCGGCCTCGCCGAACAGCGCCGCGGCCATCGGGATGCCCAGCTGCACCGAGTTGGCGAAGGTCGCGGCCACGGCCCGCGTGGCGGGCTCGGGGGGCAGCGCCGACGGGGCCCGCCGCGCGGCCGCGGCCGCGTGCACGGTCAGCAGCAGCAGCGTCATCGGCACGAAGAAGGCCGCCAGCAGGGGCAGGGGCAGGCTGGCCAGGTCCAGCCGCACCGTGGTGCGGAACAGAAGCGCTGGCACGAACACCATGAACGCGACGTCGGACAACACGCGCGACGCGGCCACGCGGTCGACGCCGGCCGAGGTGAGCCAGTTCAGGCGCCCGGCCAGCCAACCCAGCGCCACCGTGGCCAGGATGGCCAGCAGCTTGAAGGCGATGGCCGTGGTCAGGGCGTTCTCCGGGCCGCGCCGGCGGCCGCTCGGGCGGTCACGCGGGCGACCGCTCGGGCATCAGGCCTTGGCGGCCTTCCTGGCGGGCGCCTTGCGGGCCGCCGCCGGCTTGCGCTCGGGCCGCGGCTCGAACTCGAAGCCCACCTTGCCCTCCTTGGCGTCCCACGCCAGGTAGGCCTTGAAGGCGCGCCGCGTCTTGTTCGACACGAAGCCCTGCAGCAGCGAGGTCTTGCCGGTGGCCAGCAGCTTCGTGAACTCCTCGTGCGACACCGGCTGCTGCAGGATGATCTTGCCGCTCTTGAAGTCGCAGGTGACGTGCGCGCCCACCGCGTGCTCGCACACGTAGTTCGTGCCGTGCTCGTAGACGTGGCCCTTGCACTTGGGGCAGGCGCCCAGGCTGGGCTGGCCCGAGAAGTCGACCGGCTCGCCGTCGGCCTGCGCCTGGCGCTCGTCGTCGCCGAAGTCGAACTCCAGCTTCCAGTTCGCGATGTCGTCGTCGTGCACCAGCTTCAGCTGGGCCGTGAAGGGCCAGCCGGCCTTGCTGCGGAAGCCCTCCAGCGGGCCGATCGCCTTGTCGCGGATCAGGCCCTCGGCCTCGGCGAGCTCGAAGGCGCGGCCGGCCGGAATCTTCGTGATCGAGAAGCCGCAACCCTCGGCCGCGCCGTCGGCGCCGGCGCAAGCGAAGCGGCGGTAGTTCTCCTTGACCACGCCGCCGCAGTTGGGGCACGGCACCGCGAGCGTGGCGTAGTCGCCGGGGATGGTGTCGCGGTCGTATTCCTTGGCCTTGCGCACGATGCGCTCGGCCATGCGGGCGATCTCGCCCATGAAGGCATCGCGGCTCAGGCGGCCATGCTCCATCTCGGCGAGCTGGTGCTCCCACTGGCCGGTGAGCTCGGGCTTGGTGAGGTCCTCGATAGCCAGGCCGCGCAGCAGCGTCATCAGCTGGAAGGCCTTGGCCGTGGGCACGAGCTCGCGGCCGTCGCGCAGCATGTACTTCTCGTTGATCAGGCCCTCGATGGTGGCGGCGCGCGTGGCCGGGGTGCCCAGGCCCTTGTCCTTCATCGCGTCGCGCAGTTCCTCGTCGTCGACGAGCTTGCCCGCGCCCTCCATCGCGCTCAGCAGCGTGGCCTCGGTGTAGCGTGCCGGCGGGCGCGTCCTCTGCGCCAGCACCTCGACGCCCTCCACCCGCACGAGCTCGCCCGCCGCCACAGCCACCAGGTTGGCATCGTCGTCCTGCGCCTCCTTGCCGTACACCGCCAGCCAGCCGGGGTTGACGAGCACCTTGCCGTTGGTCTGGAAGCGGTGCTCGACAAGGCCGGACTTCACGGTGCTGGTGCGCGTGGTCACCATGAACTCGGCGCTCGGGTAGAACACCGCGATGAAGCGCTTGACCACCATGTCGTAGAGCTTGATCTCGATCTCGGTGAGCGACTTCGGCGCCTGCAGCGTCGGGATGATGGCGAAGTGGTCCGACACCTTGGTGTTGTCGAACACGCGCTTGACGGGCTTCACGTAGCCGTCATTGAGGCTCTTGCGCGCGTGGCCGCTCAGCTCGCGCAGCGGGCCGGGCAGGTCCTCGTCGGCCAGCATCTCCAGCGTCTTCTTCACCGTGCCGACGTAGTCCTCCGGCAGCGCGCGGCTGTCGGTGCGGGGGTAGGTGAGCACCTTGTGCTTCTCGTACAGCGCCTGCGCGATCGACAGCGTGGTCTTGGCGCTGAAGCCGAAGCGCGAGTTGGCCTCGCGCTGCAGCGTCGTCAGGTCGTACAGCAGCGGGCTGGCCTGCGTGCTGGGTTTGGCCTCGTCCGTCACGCTGGCCGGTTGGCCGCGCACGGCCTGCTCGATGGCGCGGGCGTCGGCCTCGTTCCACAGGCGGTCGGCGCGCGCGTCGGGGTCGTCGCCCTTCCTGAACGCGGGGTCGAGCCACTTGCCCTCGTACTGGCCGGCGTGGGCGTCGAACGTGGCCTTCACCTCCCAGTACGGCCGGCTCACGTGCTTGCGGATCTTCTCCTCGCGCTCGACCACGATGCTCAGCGTCGGCGTCTGCACGCGGCCCACGGTGGTCAGGAAGAAGCCGCCGTCGCGCGAGTTGAAGGCCGTCATCGCGCGGGTGCCGTTGATGCCCACCAGCCAGTCGGCCTCGGAGCGGCTGCGCGCGGCGTCGGCCAGGCCCAGCATCTGCTGGTCAGTGCGCAGCTTGTCGAAGCCGTCGCGGATGGCCTGCGGCGTCATGCTTTGAAGCCACAGCCGGCTGACGGGCTTGGCCGTGCCCTTGTCGCCGAAGGCGTACTGCAGGATGAGGCGGAAGATCAGCTCGCCCTCACGCCCGGCGTCGCAGGCGTTGATGATGGCGCCCACGTCCTTGCGCTTGACGAGCCGGACCACGGCGTTCAGGCGCGTCTTGGCCTTGTCGATGGGCGCCACGTCGAAGTGTGGCGGCACCACCGGCAGGTTGGCGAAGCTCCACTTGCCGCGCTTGACGTCGTAGTCGTCCGGGGCCTTGATCTCCACCAGGTGGCCCACGGCGCTGGTGACAACCCAGCGGTCGTTCTCGAAGTGGTCGGCGTGCTTGTCGAACTTGCCGTCGGCGCTGCCCAGGGCGCGCACGATGTCCTGCGCGACGCTGGGCTTCTCGGCAATGATGATGGTCTTGGTCATGGTCCTGTCGTGTTCCCGGGCTTGCGGGCGGCTCCCTACAATGCGCCGCCCCTCGCGTGTGTACGCGCACGCGCGCGCACCCGCATGATTTCAATGTACCGAATGAAAAAGACCCCGCAAGCCCGCCCCGCCGCGAAGGCCGCCCCCCGTGGCGGACGCCGCATCCAGGTGCGACGCAGCGGCGTGCACGGCAAGGGCGTGTTCGCGCTGCAGCCCATCGCCGCCGGGGAACGCATCATCGAGTACACGGGTGAGACGATCACCTGGCCCGAGGCGCTGCGCCGCCACCCGCACGACCCCTCGGACCCGCACCACACCTTCTACTTCAGCCTCGACGACGGCAGCCACGTCATCGACGCGAAGTTCGGCGGCAACGCCGCACGCTGGATCAACCACGCCTGCGAGCCCAACTGCAAGGCCGAGGAGACCGACGACGGCCGCGTGTTCATCCACGCGCTGCGTGGGCTCTCGCCGGGGGAAGAGCTTTTCTACGACTACGGCCTCGTGATCGACGAGCGCTACACCCCCAAGCTGAAGAAGCAGTACGAGTGCCGCTGCGGCAGCGCGCGCTGCCGGCGCACGATGCTGGCGCCCAAGCGCTGACGCCGCTGCCGAAGGCCGCCCCGTGGACGCGCCCTCCCCAACGCCCGCCACACCGGTGCACCTGCGCTGGGGGGTCGAGGCGCTGCGCGTACAGCTGCAGCCGTTGCTGCCGGGCATCGAGATCGAGGTGATACCTCGGCTGGACAGCACCAACACGCGGCTGCTCGAGCGGGCCCGGCTGGCCGGCGGCGACCGCGACGCCCTCATCACCGGCCCCGGCGATCTCGACGCCGCCAGCCGCGGCACGCCCTCCACGCCACTGGAGCGTCGAACCGCCGACCTCGTCCCCGGCCTTCTGGTGGCCGAGGAACAGACAGCCGGCCGCGGCCGCCTGGGCCGCGGCTGGAACAGCGCCCCGGGGCGGTCGCTGACCTTCTCGCTGGGCCTGCCGATGGCGCCGGCACAGTGGGGCGGCCTGTCGCTGGCGGTGGGCGTGGCACTGGCCCAGGCGCTGGAGCCGGAGCCCGCGACGCCCCGGCTGCTGCTGAAGTGGCCCAACGACCTGTGGCTGCTCGACGCCGCCACCCCAGCGGGCGGCCGCAAGCTCGGCGGCGTACTCATCGAGACCGTGGCCGTGGGCCGCCATCGCAGGGTGGTGGTGGGCGTGGGCCTGAACGTGCTGCCGCTCCCGCCGGACGCCGACGCCGCCCCGGCACTGGCCCACGGCTACGCCAGCCTGCATGAGATCGACGCGGCCGCCAGCGCGCCGAAGGTCCTGGCGACCGTGGCTCTGCCGCTGGCACGGGCGCTCAGGCGCTTCGAGCATGAGGGCTTCGGGCCCTTCGCGGCCGGCTATGCCGCGCGCGACCTGCTGCAGGGCCGCGCCGTGGCCGTGCAGGGCGCGGTCCCCCTGGAGGGCACCGCCGAGGGTGTGGACGCGCAGGGCGCGCTGCGCGTGCGCACCGCCGACCGCATGCACCTCGTCGTCGGCGGCGAGGCCAGCGTGCGGGCCGTGCCTCCGTCGCCGGGCCTTGCGGCCTGATGCCGATGCTGCGCGCGCTGGTCGTACTGCTGCTGCTGGCCAACGGCCTGTACTTCGCCTGGGCCAGCGGCTGGCTGGGCGCGCCGCCCCGCCACGCCGAGCGCGAGCCGCAGCGGCTGGCCGCGCAGGTGTCGCCCGAGGCCGTCACGGTGCTGCCGCCGCAGAGCGCCAGCGCCGCGGTGCAGGCCGCGCGCGACGCAGCGCTGGTGTGCCTGGAGACGGCGCCGCTGACGCCTGCGCAACTCGGTGCCGCCGAGCTGCGCCTGGGCGAGTCACTGGTGCCGCCGGACGCCGTGCTGCGCGAGGCCGTCGCGGAGGCAGGGCGGTGGATCGTCTTCGGGGGCCGCTACCCCGATGCCGGCCCCCGCGCCGCGCGCGAGGACGAGCTGCGCCGCCTGGGCCTGCAGGTCGAGCGGCTGGCCAGCCCGCCTCAGCTGGCGCCGGGCTTGGTGCTGTCGCGCCACGACAACCGCCAGGCCGCCGAGGCTTGGCTGGCCGAGCGGGTGCCGCGCACGCTGCGGGGTGCGCGCGTCGTCTCGCTGCCCGGCAGCGGCGAGGGCACGGTGCTGCGCGTGCCGCGTGCCGCGCCCGAGCAAGCCGAGAAGCTGGCTGCGGCCGGCTTCAGGCCCTGTGACGCCGCTCGCTGACACGGCCTGCGCCCAGCACAAGCACCGCCAGCAGCAGCCCGGCCATCCAGCCGGCCGTCATGCCGCCACCGCCACCATCGGAACCGGAGCCACCGCCGCCCGACGATCCCCCGCCGGGAGCGCTCGTGCCGCGCACCGCGACGGAGATTTCGCCGCTCGTGCTGGCGCTGCCGCTGTCGACCACGGTCAGGCGCACGCGCACCGTGCCCGCGGCCGTGGTGGGCAGCTGGGCCGTGGAGCCGCTGGTGGCGCCGCTGAAGCCGGTGGCGGCGCCGCCGCCGTCGATCAGCTGCCACAGGTAGCTGGCCGGCGTTGCACCACCGCTGCCCGAGACGAACAGCTCCAGCGTCTGGCCGGCCACGGGATCGGCGTTGCGCAGGCCGATGGTGGCGCCAGTGCCCGGCGCCGCCAGCGCGGCCGCGGCCTGCATGGCGGCCCCGGCGTCCAGCATGCCGGCGCCGCACAGTCCAGTGGTGCAGTAGCACTGGCCGCTGGGACCGGTGGGCGCACCGCTGCCGCACACGGGCACCGGGGTCGAGTCGCCCGGTCCGTTGTCGGCACCACTGGTGGGGAAGGGCCTCGCCGTGCTCTTCATCAGCGACACGAGCTGGGCCGGCCCGAGCGCCGGGTTGCGCGAGGCCATCAGCCCGGCCACTGCCGCCACCAGGGGCGACGAGAAGCTGGTGCCCACCGTGATGTCGTAGCTGGTGGACCAGGCCGATGCCAGCGGCTGCTGGCTGCCGGTGTTGGTGGCGGCCAGCATGGGGTACAGGCACGGCGTGCCAGGCGCCACGTTGACGCAGTTGCCGCCCGGCGCCGCGATGCCGATCTCCGGGCCCATGTCGGAGAAGCCCACCTTGCTGCCGATGTGGCGCAGCGCCACCACGCCCAGCACGCCGCGGCAGTTGGCCGGCTGGTTGACGGCGCCGCCCACGCTGTTGCCCGCCGCCGCCACCACCAGCACGCCACTCGCGGTGATCTCGTCCACCGCCGCCTGGTACGCCGCGCCGCAGGCCCCGCTGCCCCCGAGGCTGAGGTTCAGCACGCGGGCGGGGTTCGGGTTGGCGGGCACGCCGTCCACCGGCAGGCCGGCGGCCCAGCGCATGCCCGCGACGATGTCGTCGTCGGTGCCGTAGCACTTGCCCAGCACGCGCACCGGCAGCACGCGCACGCCCGGCGCGGCCCCCGCCATGCCGTTTCCATCGTCGGTGGCGGCACCGACCAGGCTGCTGGTGGACGTGCCGTGCCAGGAGCTGCCCGACGCCTCGCAGCCGGTGAAGGGGCTGCGTCCGGCCTCGGCGCTGCTGACCCAGTCGCCGGGGTCGCTGGGGTCGGCGTCCCGGCCATTGCCGTCGTTGGCCACGGTGGCGTTGCTCACGAAGTCGTAGCCCGGCAGCAGCCGCGTCGCGAGGTCGGGGTGCTCGGGGCGAACACCGGTGTCCAGCACCGCGACGACGACACCGGCGCTGCCGCGCGTGCGCGCCCAGGCCGCCTCGATGTCGATGGACGAGCGCACGCTGGCGGTGGGCGCGCGCAGGTACCACTGGCCGCTGGCGGGGCCGTCCTGCAGCGCGCTGCCGTTGCTGCGGCGCTCGGTGCTGCTGGCGGGGTACAGCGGGTCGTTCGGCGCCGTCACCAGGCGCTTGCGTCCGTTGGGCTGGGCGTAGGCCACGTCGGGATCGGTGGCCAGGCGGCGCGCCAGCGTGACGGCGTCCACGCCCTCGGCGCGCAGCACCTGCGCGCCGCGGCCCACGGCCGGCCCGGCCTGCAGCGCGCGGCCCAGGCGCAGGCCCAGGCGGTCGGCGCGCTGTTGCAGCACGCGCTGAGCCTGCGCCGCGGCGATCCGCTCGGCCATGGGATGCCAGCGCAGCACCTCGGCGCCGGCCTTGAAGCCGACGATCACCTCCGCAGCCGGCGCCGCCCGGGAGGGTGACGCGGCCGCGGCCAGCAAAAAGGCCGCCAGGGCGGCGGCCAGCTGCAGGGCGATCGGGAGGGTGGGCACGGCGCGCATCCCACCAGTGTAGGAGCCCTCGGCCCGCCGCGGTGCGCCGGCCCGTGGCGCGCCGTGACGCATCGCGCAGGCCGGCCTCGGCCGGACGGCGTCACTTTGACGTCATCACGCGCACCATCTCGAGCACCTTGTTCGAGTAGCCCCACTCGTTGTCGTACCAGGCCACGACCTTGACGAAGGTCCTGTCGAGAGCGATGCCGGCGTCGGCATCGAACACGCTGGTGCAGGGCTCGCCGCGGAAGTCCGTGGCCACGACCTTGTCTTCCGTGTAGGCCAGCACGCCCTTCATCGGGCCGGCGGCGGCGGCCTTCATGGCCTTGCAGATGTCGTCCCAGCTGGCCTCGTTGACCAGCTCGGCCGTCAGGTCGATGACGGACACGTCGGACGTGGGCACGCGGAAGCTCATGCCGGTGAGCTTCTTGTTCAGCTCGGGGATCACCACGCCGACGGCCTTGGCCGCGCCGGTGCTGCTGGGGATGATGTTCTCGAGGATGCCGCGGCCGCCGCGCCAGTCCTTGTTGCTGGGGCCATCGACCGTCTTCTGCGTGGCGGTGGCGGCGTGCACGGTGGTCATCAGACCGCGCTTGATGCCAAAGGCGTCGTTCAGCACCTTGGCCACGGGCGCCAGGCAGTTGGTGGTGCAGCTGGCGTTGCTGATGATGGCCTGGCCGGCGTAGGTCTTGTCGTTGACGCCGTAGACGAACATCGGCGTGTCGTCCTTGCTGGGCGCGGACTGGATCACCTTCTTGGCACCCGCGTCGAGGTGCTTCTGGCAGGTGTCCTTGGTGAGGAACAGGCCCGTGCTCTCGACCACGATGTCGGCGCCGACCTCGCCCCAGGCCAGCAGGGCCGGGTCCTTGTGGGCCGTCAGGCGGATGCGCCGGCCGTTGACGACCAGCGTGCTGCCGTCGACAGCGACCTCGCCCTTGAAGCGGCCGTGCACGCTGTCGTACTTGAGCATGTAGGCCAGGTAGTCGGGCTCGAGCAGGTCGTTGATGCCGACGACCTCGATGTCGGAAAAGTTCTGCACGGCGGCGCGGAACACCATGCGGCCGATGCGGCCGAAACCGTTGATGCCGATGCGGATG
>JBILSW010000372.1:0-3854 GCA_044371895.1 Rubrivivax sp. | reverse complement strand
CGGACCGTCCGGCCCGACCCACCAGGGAGTGCTCTGCATGAAGCGCCTCGTTCCATTGTTGGCGAGCACCTTGCTGTCGATGCTCGGAGGACGCGCAATGGCACAGACCGCGGCAGTGTCGCCGACGGCCATCAGTGGGGGCGACACAGCGTGGATGCTGCTGTGCTCCGTACTCGTCTTGCTGATGACGATTCCCGGCATCATTCTCTTCTACAGCGGCATGCTGAGAGCAAAGAACGCACTGTCCATAGTGGCGCAGGGCGTGGCCTCGATGGCCGTGGTCACCTTGGTGTGGACTCTGGTGGCCTACTCGCTGGCCTTTACCCCCGGCAACGGATTCTTCGGTGGACTGGACCGCGTGCTGGCCGAGGGCATCGTCGGCGGCGCGACGGCGCCGCACCTTCTGGCTCCCACGGTGCCGGAGGCGGCCTTCTTCGTGTTCCAGCTGGCCTTCGCGATCATCACCTTCGTGATCATCCTCGGGGCCACGGCGGAACGCATTCGCCTAGGCGCGACGGTGGTGTTCGCCGGCGCGTGGACTGTGCTCGTCTACGCGCCAGTTGCGCACTGGGTCTGGCACCCGATGGGTTGGCTCAAGTCAATGGGGCACATGGACTTCGCCGGCGGCACGGTGGTGCACATCGCCGCGGGCGCCAGTGCGCTGGTGGCCGCCTGGGTGCTGGGGCCCCGTCGCGGCTTCGGCCAGGTGCCCATGGTGCCGCATAACCTGCTCGTCACCGTCCTCGGCGCCGGGCTGCTGTGGGCGGGATGGTTCGGGTTCAATGCCGGCTCGGCATTTGCAGCGAGCGATCGCGCGGCCGGAGCCCTGCTGATGACCCAGGTCGGCGCATGCAGCGGCGCCGTTCTGTGGGGCATCTGCGAGCACATCCATCGCGGCCAGTGGAGCGTCCTGGGCACCATGACCGGTGCCATTGCGGGCTTGATCGCCATCACCCCGGCCAGCGGGTACGTCACCCCTCTTGGCGCTCTGGCCATTGGCGCCGCCGGCGGGGTGATGTGCTTCCTGTGCGTAGTCAACTTCAAGAGGCTGACCGGGATCGATGACTCTCTGGATGTGTTCGCGCTGCACGGTGTCGGCGGGATCGTCGGCACGGTGCTGGTGCCGGTTTTCGCCAGCGCCGCGATCGCCCAGTTCAAGGCGAACGTCGGCACGCAGCTGCTCGGCGCACTCGCTGTGGCCGTCTACGCCATGGTGGCCACCTGGCTCATCCTGCGCGTGCTCGGGGCGATGATGTCCTTACGCGTGGAGGCTTCGCGGGAGCAGGTGGGCCTGGACATCTCGGAACACGGCGAGATGATTGCGCCCAACGCCTGAGACAGGGATGGCGACGCGCATGGCCGCACCTCCCGGCGACAGCCAACTCCTGGACTACGTGGTGCGCATGGTGGTGCCCATGCGGCGGGAGTTCGGCCGGCAGCTGGACGTGCAGCAGTTCATGCGCGACCGCGACTACGCGAACACCCTGATCCAGGAAGCGCTGACCAGCCGCGATGCCCGCTTGGTGGAGTACGCGCAGTACGTCAGCCAGCGCCTGTTGTCGGCGCGAGTCGCCGCAGCGCCACAGCAGGCCGCCAGGGGCTGGGAGCCCGTCGCGCCAATGTCCTCACCGGCCGCCGACAAGGCGCCACCCGGGGGCCAGAGCCCCGAGGACGAGCTGCGCAAGGCCATCATGGACAAGTACCGACGCGGCCTGCGCTGATCGTCGGGGCCCATCCGCCGGGCCTACAGCAGAACCACGTCGCGCAGCGCCTCGCCGCTGGCCAGGCGATCGAGCCCGAGGTTGATGTCGTCGAGCGCGAAGGTGCGTCCCATCAGCCGGTCCACCGGCAGCTTTCCGCGGCGGTACAGCTCCACGTAGCGCGGCAGGTCGCGCGCCGGCACGCCCGAGCCCAGGTAGCTGCCGCGCAGCGTGCGCTCCTCGGCCACCATCTGCACAGGCGGCAGCGAGAAGCGCTTGCCCGGGTTAGGCAGGCCCGAGCTCACGGTGCTGCCGCCGCGCCGAGTGACGGCCCAGGCCAGCTCCAGGGCCGGCACTGCGCCGGCCATCTCGAAGGCGACGTCGACGCCGCCGCGTGTGAGCGCGCGCACCTGCTCCGCCGCGTCGGGGTCACGCGCGTTCACCGTGGCGCTGGCGCCCAGCTCGCGCGCCAGTGCCAGCTTGTCGTCGCTGAAGTCCACGGCCACCACCTCGCGGGCGCCGCTGGCCACCGCCGCCAGCAGCGCCGAGAATCCCACGGCGCCCAGCCCCACCACCGCCGCCGTGCTGCCGGCGCCCAGCCGCGCCGTGTTGAACACCGCACCGGCACCCGTGAGCACGGCGCAACCGAACAGCGCCGCCTCGGCCGGCGCGAGCGCGACATCGATCTTTACGCACGAGCGGCGCGACACCACGCACTGCTCGGCGAAGCAGCTCACGCCCACGTGGTGGTTCAGCGGCTGGCCATTCAGGCGCAGGCGGCGCTCACCGCCGAGCAGCGTGCCGGCGCCGTTGCTGGCCGCGCCGGGCTCGCACAGGGCCGGCCGCCCTTCCTGGCAGGGCAGGCAGCCGCCGCAACTGGGCACGAAGACCATGATCACGCGGTCGCCCGGGGCCAGGTCGTGCACGCCCTCGCCGCGGGCCACCACCTCACCGGCCGACTCGTGGCCGATGACCATGGGCAGCGGGCGCGGGCGGTCGCCGTTGACCACCGACAGGTCGGAATGGCACAGTCCCGCCGCCAGCACCCGCACCTGCACCTCGCCGGGGCCGGGACCGTCGAGCTCGACCTCGCGGATCTTCAGCGGCCGGCTCCGGGCATACGGCGCGGGCAGACCCATGGCTTCGAGGACGGCGGCGCGGACGGTCAGGCTCATGTGGGTGCTCCGGTGCGGACGGCCCGAGTCTAGAAGCCCCGGGCGCCCAAACCCGGATTGCGGGCCCCGGGTGCGCCGTGCATCCTGCGGCCCCAATGACAGCCGATGAACTGCACGCCGCGCTCGCGCACTGGCGCACCTGGGTGGGCCGCACCGAGACGCGACACGACACGGTCACCGCCGCGCCGCTGGCCGGCCTGGCCGCCACGCTGGACCGTGACGAGCCGGAGCCGCAGCCCGGGCAGGAGATCCCGCCGCTGGCGCACTGGCTGTACTTTCTGCCGCGCGCGCGGCAGTCGGAGCTGGGCGACGACGGCCACCCGCAGCGTGGTGGCTTCCTGCCGCCGGTGCCGCTGCCACGCCGCATGTGGGCCGGCGGGCGGCTGGAGTTCCTGCAGCCGCTGCGGGTGGGTGACGCGCTCGCGCGCACCTCGCGCATCGCCGCGGTGGGCGCCAAGCACGGCCGCAGCGGTCCGCTGGTCTTCGTGACCGTGCGGCACGGTATCACCGGCGCCCGCGGCCTGGCGCTCACCGAGGAGCACGACATCGTCTACCGCGGGGCGCCGCAACCCGGCGCACCCGCGCCGCCGCCGCAGCCCGCACCCGCCGACGCCCAATTCGCGCGCGAGATCGTGCCCGACGACGTGCTGCTGTTCCGCTACAGCGCGCTCACCTTCAACGGCCACCGCATCCACTACGACCGCCGCTGGTGCGAGCAGGCCGAGGGCTACCCCGGCCTGGTGGTGCACGGCCCGCTGATCGCCACGCTGCTGCTGGACCTGCTGCACCGCCAGCAGCCACAAGCCCAGGTGTGCAGCTTCAGCTTCAAGGCCCGCCACCCATGCTTTGACGGCGAGCAACTGACGCTGCACGGTCAGCCGGGTGCGGGGCAGCCCAGTGCGGCGCAAAGCGTCCACGGAGCGTCCGGCACGGTGGGCGGTGCGGTACACCTGTGGGCTGAAGGCCCCAGCGGCGTGCT
>JBILSW010000295.1:0-4631 GCA_044371895.1 Rubrivivax sp. | reverse complement strand
TGGCGCTTCGAGCTCGCCCTGGCCGTGCTGGCGCAGCTGCGGGCGGCGCGCCAGGGTTCCGAACGCGGGCTCCCGCTGTCGGCGCTGGCCGAGGCGCTGCGCACCGACCCGCTGCAGCTCGAGCCGCTGCTGGAACTGATGGCGCGGCTGGACTGGGTGCGGTGTCTCGACGAGGGCGATGCGCCCCGCCACGTGCTGCTGGTGGACCCGGCGACCACGCCGCTGGAGCCCCTCGTGCGCGAGACGCTGTGGCAACCCGGCGCTGCTGGCGGCCCCGCCTTCCGGCGCGGCGGGCTGGCGTCGTTGACGCTGGCCGAGGCCCTGGCCGCCTGATGGACTTGCGGCGCCGCTGCAGGGCACGGTGCAGACCATCGTCGTGCTGCGCGGGCGCTGGGCGCGGACTATGCGGTTCGCTTGTACACGCCACCTGCCGTCGCCGCCGCCGGCCCACGCGCCGTGCTGCCGCTGTGGGTGGTGCTCGACGGCGAGAACTGGCTGGACGCCGTGGCGCGGGCGTCCGAAGCCGCGGGCACGCCGGTGCTCGTGGCGGCCGTGAACAGCGAGTCGCGGCGCGACCTCGACCACGTGCCGGCCAACGTCTGCACCTCGGGCGGCGGCGGGCAGGCGGCCTACCTGGCCTTCCTGCGCGGCGAACTGCTGCCCGCGGTGCAGGCGCAGTTCGGCGGCCACACCGGGCGTCGCGTGCTGTGGGGTCACTCGCACAGCGGCGGCTTCGTGCTGCACGCGCTGCTGGCCGATCAGGGCGGCATGCCCGCCTTCGACGACCACGTGGCCTGCGACGCGTCGCTGGGCTGCTACTTCGACACCGCCGTGGGCTGGCAGGCGGCCTACGCCGCGGTGGCGCAGCGGCTGCCGGCGCGCCTGCACCTGTCGCACGCCAGCGCCGGCAACGTGCTGCCTAACGTGCCCTGGGGCGATGCGCTGGCGACGCGGGGCCTCGAGGGCCTGGTCATGCGCCGCCAGGGCTTCACCGGCAGCCACGGCGGCATCGTGCCGCAGGCGGTGGCTGACGCGATGGCCTGGCTCGCGGGTGGCTGAAGCCCGCGGCGGTCGCCTACTCGTTCTTGCGCCGCAGCACCGCCGACAGCTTGGCGTCGCCGGGGTAGTGGTAGACGATGCGCCCGCCGCGCCACTCGCCGAGCCAGACCATGCGGTCGGAGAAGGCGTCGTGGTCGTCCTTCGAGAACGGGCGGTCGAAGGTGCTGACCACGCCACGGTAAGGGTCCTTCAGGTCCTCGAGCGCCGCCTTGAGGGCCGGGCCGCTGGTGTTGCCGCGGGTCTGGAACAGCGCACGCAGCATCAGGTGCACGGCGTCGTAGCTCTGCGCGGCGGCCATCAGGCTGCCGATGGGGCGCTCGGTGGGGTGCAGCCGGGTGTAGCTCGCCAGGAACGAGGCGCGCCGCTCGTGGGCGCCGTCCTGGATGATGCTCTGCGCCATCAGCGTGCCTTCCAACGCCGCCGGGCCGGCATCCTTCATCACGCTGGAGAAGCTCAGCGGCCAGGGCGCGAAGTAGGGCACCCGCCACCCCATGGCGGCGCGGCTCTTCACGGCGGCCGCCTGCTCGGGGCCCACGGTGTAGTTGATCACGGCCTCGGCACCGGCGGCGCGCGCCTCCTGAAGCAGCGTGGTGAGGTCGCGTACGCCCAAGTCGAATCGGCCCACGAACACCGGCTCGAGCTGCCGCCGGGCCAGCTCGGCCGTGAGGTCCTTGACGCCGCCGTCGCCGTAGCCCGTGCGGTCGGCCAGGATCGCCACGCGCCGCAGGTTGCGGCGCTCGACCACCTCGCGCACCAGGAAGCGCGCGTTCATGTGGTCTGCCGGCGCGATGCGGAACACGTAGCTCTGCGCCGGGGGCGTGCGAGCGGTGACGGCCGTGCCCTGCGAGCAGGGCACCATCAGCAGGTGGCGGGCGGCCTCGAAGACCTCGAGCGCACGCAAGGCCACGCCGGTGTTGCAGAAGCCGATGGTGAAGGCCACCTTTTCCTGGAGCACCAGATCCTCGGCCACGGCGCGGCCGGTGGCGGGATCGGCCTTGTCGTCGCGCACGACCAGTTCCAGGGGGCGCCCCAGGTAGCCGCCGACCGCGTTGATCTCGGTCACGGCCAGGGTGGCGCCGTTGCGCACGCTGGTGCCGAAGTCGGCCGAGCCGCCCGACAGCGGCGCGATCAGCCCGATGCGGATGGGCGCCGCGCCCTGCGCCGCCGCGGGTGGCACGGTGGCTGCGCCCAGCAGGGCGGCCACCAGCAGTCGGCGCAGCTGGTTCGGGCCGCGCATGTCAGAACGGGATGCGCCCGGTGAGCAGGTCCTTGAACATCACCCAGTCGCCCATGAAGCTGTACAGCGGGCGGCTGAAGCTCGCGGGGCGGTTCTTCTCAAAGCCGAAGTGCCCCAGCCAGGCGAAGCCGTAGCCGCACAGCAGCCCGGCCAGCAGCCAGCCCCAGTCGCCCGTGGCCAGCATCAGCGCCAGGCACACCAGCGCCAGCGAGCTGCCCAGGAAGTGCAAGCGGCGGCACGTGCGGTTGGCGTGCTCGCCCAGGTAGAAGGGGTAGAACTCGGCGAAGCTGCGGAAGGACTTCGGGTCCACCGCGCCGGGTGCGGCCTGGGCTGTCGTGCGCATCGTCGTTGCCGGGAGTGGTGTCAGGCCGCGATGCTGTCGCGGGCCAGCGCCTCGCGCAAGGCGGACAACACCGCCTCGGGGGCCTCGCTCATCAGGTTGTGCCCGGCCGGCACCACGTGGACGCGGGCGCGCAGCGCCGTGGCCATGGCCTGCGCGGCCCGCGGCCAGGTCATCTGGTCGACCGCGCCAAGGACGAAATCCACCGGGCAGGCCACGCGGGCCGCCGCCGCTTCGCCGCCGCGGTAGCGGTCGCAGATCGAGAACTCGTGGTGGAACAGGTTGAGCGACGGGCAGCCCTGCTGCATGCGGTGCATCAGCGCACGGCAGCTGCCATGCAGCCACATGCCCGGGCCCGGGAACGCGGGCTTGGGCGCGATCGACGCGTAGGACCACGCCGTCACCATGTCGATGGCGCGCGCCGGGTCGTCGCGCGCAGTCTCCAGCAGCGATGCCGAGACCTGCATCGGGTAGGCCGTGCCCATCATCACCAGGCGCTGCACGCGCCCGGGGGCGCGGCCGGTGGCCTCCAGCGCGATCAACGAGCCCATGCTGTGGCCCACCAGCGTGGCGCTGGCGACGCCGGCGGCGTCGAGCAGCGCCAGCAGCCAGTCGGCCAGCGCCTCCACGTCGGCCAGCGGCGGGCCCTCGCTGCCGCCGTGGGCAGGCAGGTCGACCGCCAGCACGCCGTGGCCGTGGTGCGCGCACCAGCGCGCCAGCAGGTTCCAGCAGCTGTGGTCGTGCAGCGCGCCGTGCACGAACACCATGCAGGGCAGGGTGGGGTCGAAGGGCTTGCCGCCGGTGTAGGCGTAGGCCTTGCCGAGGCCGCCCGGTCGCGGGACGTCGAGCATCATGGATGAACCTCCGCCTCGGGTTGGTCGTTGATCGGTGCGCTCAGCGCGCCTTCTCGGCGGCCTTGAAGGCACGCTTGAGGTCGTCGATCAGGTCGTCGGCGTCCTCCAGCCCGATGCTCAGGCGGATGGTGCCGGGCCCGATGCCGGCAGCGGCCAGCGCCGCGTCGTCCATGCGGAAGTGGGTGGTGCTGGCGGGGTGGATGACGAGCGAGCGGCAGTCGCCGACGTTAGCCAGGTGGCTGAAGATCTTCAGGCTCTCGATGAAGGCGCGGCCCTGCTGCCGGCTGCCGGCGAGGTCGAAGCTGAACACCGCGCCACAGCCGCGCGGCAGCAGCCGGGCGGCCAGGGCGCGGCTGGGGTGGCCGTCGAGCTCGGGGTAGCCCACGCGGGCGACCATCGGGTGCCGGCACAGGAACTCCACCACCTGCCGCGTGTTGGCCACGTGGCGCGCCATGCGCAGCGGCAGCGTCTCGATGCCCTGCAGGATCAGCCAGGCCGTGTGCGGGCTCATGCAGGCGCCGAAGTCGCGCAGGCCCTCGCGCCGCGCGCGCATCAGGAAGGCGCCGACCGTGCTCTCCTCGCTGAACACCATGCCGTGGAAGCCGGCGTAGGGCTGGTTGAGCTCGGGGAAGCGCCCGGCGCGGGCCCAGTCGAAGCGGCCCGAGTCAACCAGCAGCCCGCCCACCACCGTGCCGTGCCCGCACAGGAACTTGGTGGCGCTGTGGAACAACAGGTCGGCACCGTGCTCGAAGGGCTTCATCAGCCAGGGCGTCGTGAAGGTGCTGTCCACCAGCAGCGGCACGCCCGCGCCGTGCGCGATGGCGGCCACGGTGGGCACGTCCAGCACGTCGAGCCCCGGGTTGCCCAGGGTCTCGCCGAACAGCAGCTTCGTCTCGGGGCGCACGGCGGCGCGCCAGCCGTCGATGTCGCCGGGCTTGACAAAGGTGGTGGCGATGCCGAAGCGCGGCAGCGTGTACTGCAGCAGGTTGTGGCTGCCGCCGTACAGCGCGCTGCTGGCCACGATATGGCTGCCCGCGCCGGCCAGCGTGGTGATGGCCAGCGCCAGCGCCGCCTGCCCGCTGGCGGTGGCGATGGCGCCCGTGCCACCCTCCAGTGCCGCGATGCGCTCCTCCAGCACCGC
>JBILSW010000171.1:0-6334 GCA_044371895.1 Rubrivivax sp. | reverse complement strand
ACTTGGCGTGGTGCTTGCGGTGGATGGCGACCCACTCCTTCGTCACCATGCCGGTGCCGATCCAGAGCCAGAAGCGGAAGAAGTGCTGCAAGGCCGGGTGCAGGTCCAGCGCGCGGTGGGCCTGTGAGCGGTGCAGGAACAACGTCACCGCCACGATCGTGACGTGGGTGGTGGCCAAGGTGAAGAGCACCACCTGCCACCAGCTGGCCTCGACGAGCCCGTGGGAGAGCCATTGCACCAGGGCATCATGGGCCAGCCAGAAGGATTCCATTTAGCGGTCTCTCTTTCGCCGAAACACCGGCCCGCCTATTCTAGACCTTGCCCCCGTCAGGCAACGGCGCCAAATGACTCCGATGGGCGCTCCAGGCCGCGCGCTCGACCGGCATCAAGACCGCGTATTGCATGAGGATGACCGCAGAAGCAGTCTTTTCAACGCCGACTCCAAACGGCAGCAAAGAAGCCGTCAGTGTGGTGCCGGTGCGGCCACAGGCGCAGGTAGGGACCCGCCACCAATTGCTCGGCGCCGGCCACGTGAGCGGTCTGCAGCAGGCCCAGGGCCGGCAGCGGCTCGAAGCGCGCGCCTTCGGCTGCCGTGAAGGCCTCGGCCACGGCTTCGTTCTCCACCGGCAGCAGGCTGCAGGTGGCGTAGACCAGCCGCCCGCCTTCCTTCAGCAGCCGCGCAGCCGAGGCCAGGATGGCCGTCTGCTTGGCTTGCAGCTCGGCCAGGGCCTGCGGGCTCTGCCGCCACTTCAGGTCGGGGTTGCGGCGCAGGGTGCCCAGGCCCGAGCAGGGCGCATCGACCAGCACGCGGTCAATCTTGCCGGACAGCCGCTTGACGCGGTCGTCGCGCTCGTGCGCGATCTGCGCCGGGTGCACGTTGGACAGCCCGCTGCGCGCCAGCCGAGGCTTCAGGTGGTCGAGCCGGTGGCCCGACACATCGAAGGCATACAGTCGCCCCGTGTTGCGCATGGCCGCGCCCAGGGCGAGAGTCTTGCCACCGGCGCCAGCACAGAAATCGACCACCATCTCGCCGCGTTTGGCATCCACCAGCAGGGCCAGCAGCTGGCTGCCCTCGTCCTGCACCTCGACATGGCCGTCGGTGAACAGCGGCAGCTTGTTCAGCGCCGGCTTGCCCTCGATGCGCAGCCCCCAGGGCGAGTGCGGCGTGGACACGGCCTCGATGCCGGCCTCGGCCAGCGCGCGCTGCACGTCCTCGCGCCGGGCCTTCAGCGTGTTGACGCGCAGGTCCAGCGGCGCCGGGCGGGCGAGCTCGTCGACCAGCGGCCAGAACTCGTCGCCCAGCGACGCCTTCAGCGGGTTGGCCAGCCAATCGGGCAGGTTGTGGCGCAGCTTCTCGGGCAGGGCGGCGCGGTCGATGGCGTTGACCTGATCCAGCCAGGCCTGCTCGGGGGGCGTGAGCGCGCCGCGCAGGAAGCCGGGGTTGCCCTGCCAGGCCAGGATGGCCAGGCGGCGCTCCAGTAGACCGTTACCGCCCGAACCCTTTGGGTCGCCTTCGCTCCGTGCGAGGTGCTGGAACAGCAGGCGCTGCCGCAGCAGCGCGTACACGGTTTCGGCCAGCGTGTGGCGCTCGCGCGCGCCGAGCTTGGCGTGCTTGCGGAAGAACATCGACACCAGGCCGTCGGCTGGTGCGTCGAACTTCAGCACCGAGCGCAGCAGCTCGGTGGCGAGGTCCAGGAGGGCGTTGGGGTGCATCGCGAGGATTATCCCGGCCGGGCCCGATACTGCCGGCCATGCATGACGACGCCGGATCCGATCTTCCCGCCCTGCCCCCGGCCCCGCCCGGCCGCTACCGCCACTACAAGGGCGGCGAGTACCGGCTGCTGGGCGTGGTGCGCCACTCCGAGACGCTGGAGCCGCTGGTGCTGTACCGCCCCCTGGTTGGCGATCGCGGCGACTGGGTGCGGCCGCACGCGATGTTCTTCGAGACGGTGACCGTCGACGGCGTGGCGCGCCCCCGCTTCGAGCGCATCGGCGACTGACCGCTGCGGCCCGGTCAGCCCGCGGCCATCAGCAGCTGCGACTCGCCATCGCGCTGCCGCACGACGCCGCCTTCCAGCGACAGCCGCCCCTGCACGAACCAGCGCACGCTGCGCGGGTAGATCAGGTGCTCGGTGGCCAGCACGCGCGCGGCCAGCGCGGGCTCGTCGTCGCCCGGCAGCACCGGCACCACGCTCTGCATCACGATGGGCCCGTGGTCGAGCTCGGGCGTCAAGAAATGCACCGTCGCGCCCGCCAGCTTGCAGCCGGCCTCCAGCGCCCGCCGGTGCGTGTGCAGCCCCGGGAAGGCCGGCAGCAGCGAGGGGTGGATGTTCAGCAGCCGCCCTTCGAAGCGGCGCACGAAGCGCGCTCCGAGGATGCGCATGAAGCCCGCCAGCACCACCAGGTCGGGCGCGAAACCGTCGAGCACGCCGGCCAGCGCGGCGTCGAAGGCCTCGCGGCTGGCGTAGGCCTTGTGGTCCACCACCGCAGTCGCGATGCCATGCGCGGCCGCGAAGGCCAGGCCGGCGGCACCGGGCCGGTTGGCGACGACCGCCACCACCCGCGCCGGCCAGCCCTCGGCGGCGCAGGCGCGCACGATGGCCTCCATGTTGGAGCCGCGTCCGGAGATCAGGATGGCGATGCGCTGCGTCATGGCGCGGCATTGTGGCGGCCGCGGCGCCTGAGACAATCCGGCCCGCTCCTGCCACCAACTCAACCGCGACCATGCGATCCCGCGTCCTCTCCGGCATGCGCCCCACCGGCGCCATGCACCTTGGCCACTACCACGGCGCACTGAAGAACTGGGTGCGCCTGCAGCACGAGCACGAGTGCTTCTTCTTCGTGGCCGACTGGCACGCGCTGACGACGCACTACGAGGAGCGCGACGTCATGGAGCGCTACGTCTACGAGATGGTGGTCGACTGGATCGCTGCGGGCCTGGACCCCGACCGCTGCACCATCTTCATCCAGAGCCGGCTGCCCGAGCACGCCGAGCTGTTCACGCTGCTGGCCATGGGCACGCCGCTGGGCTGGCTCGAGCGCGTGCCCACCTACAAAGACCAGATCGACAAGCTCAAGGACCGCGACCTGGCCACCTACGGCTTCCTGGGCTATCCGCTGCTGCAGGCGGCCGACATCCTGATCTACAAGGCCGACCACGTGCCGGTGGGCGAGGACCAGAGCAGCCACGTCGAGCTCACGCGCGAGGTGGCGCGCCGCTTCAACAACCTCTACGGGCGCCACAAGGACTTCGACGCGCAGGTCGCTGCCGCGCTGGCCAAGCTGGCCAAGGACGACCAGCGCTACTTCGAGAAGCAGCGCAAGGCCTTCGGCGAGACCGGCAGCGCCGAGGCCTGGGCCAAGGGCGAGGGCCTCGTGCGCAAGGCCGCGGTGGCCGTCAGCGGCTGGACACCCGACGACGGCGAGCTGCTGCTGGGCCACCTGAAGGGCAGCGGCAAGAGCGTGCTCACCGAGCCGCAGGCCCTGCACACCGAGGTGCTGCGGCTGCCGGGCACCGACGGCACCAAGATGAGCAAGAGCTACGGCAACGCCATCCTGATGCGCGAGGAGCCGGCCGAGGTGACGCGGAAGGTGCGCGCGATGGCCACCGACCCTGCCCGCGCCCGCCGCACCGACCCCGGCGACCCCGCGAAGTGCCCCGTGTGGCAGTTCCACAAGGTCTACTCCGATGACGGCACGCAGCAGTGGGTGCAGCAGGGCTGCACCACCGCGGCCATCGGCTGCCTGGACTGCAAGCAGCCGGTGATCGACGCCATCCTGAAGGAGCAGCAGCCCTGGCGCGAGCGCGCCGAGCAGGTCCTGGCCAACCCCAAGCAGGTGCACTGGATCGTCGAGATGGGCACCGAGCGCGCGCGCACGGTGGCGCGGCAGACGATGAAGGACGTGCGCACCGCGATGGGGCTGAACTATTGACCACCCCCGCAGCGGCTGCGCCGCTCCCCCTCAAGGGGGCGCCGCCGGTGGCCCGGCAGAGCCGGTTTCCACGGCGGCCGCTGGATGGACCCCTACCCACGATTGCCATGACGACGCCACTGCAAACCATCGAGCTGCACCCCGCCGCCGCGCCGCGCGCCACCATCGTGGTGCTGCACGGCCTGGGTGCCGACGGCACTGACTTTCTCTCTCTTGCCGACGAGATGAGGCTCGAGGCCGTCGGCCCCGTGCGCTGGGTGTTCCCGCGCGCGCCGGTGCGGCCCGTGACCATCAACGGCGGCCACGCGATGCGCGCGTGGTACGACATCTACCCGGGCACCGGCCCGGCCGACCCCTTCAGCCGCGACGAAGACGAGGCCGGCCTGCGCGACAGCTTCGCGGGCGTGCACGCGCTGCTCGAGCGCGAGGTGGCGCGCGGCGTGCCGGCCGGACGGATCGTGCTGGCGGGCTTCTCGCAGGGTTGCGCCATCACGCTGGGCGCCGGTCTGCGCTACGGGCGGCGCCTGGCCGGGCTGGTCGGGCTGTCGGGCTACCTGCCGATGGCAGCACACACCGCGGCCGAGCGCCATGCAGCCAGCGCCACGACGCCGGTGTTCGCCGCGCACGGCAGCCGCGACGGCATCGTGGTGCCGGCCCGCGGCCGCGCCAGCCGAGACGCCCTGCTGGCCCTGGGCCAGCCCGTGCAGTGGCACGAGTACCCGATGGAGCACTCGGTCTGCCTGGAAGAGGTGCGGGACCTCGAGACCTGGCTCGGGCAGGTGCTGTCGTGAAGCCACCGCCTGCCGGCTGCGCTACTGTCACGGTCATGAACACCCTGCTCTCCCGACGCGTCGGCCTTCTGCTCGCTCCGGCCCTGCTGGCCGCGCTCACCGCCTGCGCCGCACCGGCCGGCGGCGGCAATGCGCCGCCGCTGCGCGGCACCGTCTGGCAGCTCGGCGCCGACGGCCCGCGCGCGGCGCACATCCGGCTCGACGAGAAGGAACCGCGGATGACCGGCTACGGCGGCTGCAACCGCATCATGGGCCGCTTCACGCTGGACGGCAGCCGGCTGCGCTTCGAGGAGATCGCCGGCACGCGGCGCGCCTGCCTCGACGAGGACGGCGCCGAAGACCGCTTCCTGGCGGCGCTGTCCGGGGTGCGCGGCTGGCGCATCGACGGCAACGTGCTGAAGCTGCTGTCCGAAGGCGGCGGCACGCTGCTCGACCTGCGCCCGGGCAAGGCCGTGCCCTGACGGCCGCCGGCGGCATCGTGCTAGTGCGATGCCGCCGGCGTGGGTGCCACGATGACCGTGGCCGTGCCGCCGACGCAGCCGCGCGTCTGGCCGGGCTCGCAGGCAGGTGCGTCCACTCGCGGCGGCGGGTTGCGCTTGATGTTGCCGGGCGGGTCGAGCATGGTGTCCACCACCAGCCAGCCCATGCACACGGCCAGCAGCGCCGTCAGCAGCCGTCGGCGCCAGGGCGGACGCGGGAAGTCGGGCACGCTGCGGTCGATGGCGCGCTGCACCTTCGGGTCGACGACGGGCTCGTCGGCGGCGGTCTTGTTCATGGGGCGCGGACTATCGCACGCGGCCTGCGGGCCTCTCACGCTCTCAGCCGAACAGCCCTTGCAGAAACCAGACCGGCTCGCCCGGCGGCTGCGGCAGGCGGTGGCGGAACACCCACACCAGCGCACCGTCGTGGGCCTCGGCGATGAAGTAGTCGCGCTGCACGGGGTGCTCGTCCCACCAGCCGGTCTCGATGCGCTCGGGGCCGGCCAGCAGGCGCAGCGGCCGGCCCCGCACCAGCGGCGTGCCGTCGGCAGCCTCGGCCAGCGGCTGCGGCTCGGGCAGCAACCAGGCTGGGCGGTGCAGCGGCAGCGCCGGGTCGAGCAGCGCCGGGCCTGGCGGCAGCGCCGGCAGCGCGGGCTGCGCGCCCTCGCCCTGCAGCGGCAGCGCGCGGCTGCCGCACTCGGGGCGGTGGTCCGGCAGGGCCACCAGGCGCTGCACCTGCGCGTCGCCCAGCCGGGCGCGCAGCCGCTCCACCAGGCGCAGCAGGCCCTCGGCGCGGCTGGCGCGCGTGGGGAACAGCTCGCCGTTGGGCGCCGGCGCCGCCACCACGTGGCGGCAGCGCAGCACCAGGTCGAGCGTGGGCGCGGGCAGCTCGAGGCGGCCCAGGCGCTCCTTCAGCAGGGCCTGCAGGTGGGCGGGGTCGACGGCCGGCTCGGCGAGCTCCACCGCCAGATCGGTGGGCGGCACCTCGGCCTGGCGCGCGCGCTCGTGCAGGCAGCGCAGCTCGAAGCGGGCGACGCGCACCTGCCGCCCCTTGGCCCAGGCCACCAGACGCGCCAGCAGCACGCCGGCGCCGTGCAGCACCTGCTCGGCGTGCTCAGCGCGCGCGGCCAG
>JBILSW010000169.1:0-6385 GCA_044371895.1 Rubrivivax sp. | reverse complement strand
CGAAGAAACGGTCCACCGTGTCGTCCACGGTGCTCGCCAGGCCGTTCTTGATGCCCTTGCGCACCATCGCGCGCTGCTTGCGCGGGATGGCGTTCATGTTGGTCTCGTCGTCGGCCGAGATGGCCTTGCGGAAGGTGACGTAAAGATCCTGCTCGGGCCAGTCGGGGTGGCGGCGCGTGGTGTGGCGCAGCTCCAGGTGCGGCACCTCCAGCTGCCGGGCCAGCGCCTCGGCCGCGTCTTCCAGGGCCTGCGCGCTGGCGGCGTCGTCGGCCGCCACGCCGCCGTACACGCAGAACGGCAGGCTGGTCAGCGAGTTGCCGAACAGCCGGCTCTTCACGAACGCGAGCGGCAGCACGCCGGTGACGCGGCCGGCTTGCGTGGCCTGCAGGAAGTGCGTCTCGTGGCCGAACACGCCTTCGAGCGCTCGGCCCCAGCCGCTGAGGTGGCAGAACGTGGCATCGGGGCAGGCGCGGACGTAATCGTCCCAGCGCGACGCCGCCGCCGCGTCGCCCAGCTCGAGGCGATTCACCTGCACCATGGGCCGGCTCAGCCGCGGGCGGTGGCCGGCGCGATGCGGTGCGGGGGCGTGGCGCGCTGCGGCGGCCGGCTGGCGGCACCGCCTCCGTCGAGGAAGATCTGGTCCATGCGGCCCCAGCGGAAGTCGGCCAGCAGCTGCTGCAGGCGCCGTTCCATGCGGCCGATGTTCACGTAGTGGCGGAAGCGGCTCTTGGCGTCGATGCCGGCCACGCGGGGCTGGGCGGCGTCGATCTCCCAGGGGTGGAAGTAGAAGACGGCGCTCTCCGCGTCGTCGCGGTTGACCTTGCCGATGAGCCAGCGCGAGACGGCATACGGCAGCAGCCGGAAGTAGCCGCCGCCGCTGGACGGCAGGTTGCGGCCCCACAGGCGCACCGTGGTCACGGGCACCTCGAGCAGGCCGTTCGCCAGCCGGTAGGCGAAGCGCGGCGAGTCGGGCATGCCGTAGTGGTCGTGCTTGATCGGGTAGATGCTGCTGCTGTAGTGGTGGCCGGTCTCGGCCAGCACGTCGAAGGCCCAGAGGTTGCCGGTGCCGATGGAGAAGCTCGGCGCACGGTAGCCGCGCACGGTGCGGCCGGACAGGTCTTCGAGGATGGCCTTGGCGCGGACGACGTCGTCGCGGAAGGCGGCGCGGTCGAGATCGCTCGCGCGCTGGTGGCCGTAGCCGTGGCTGGCCAGCTCGTGACCCTGGGCGACGATCTCGCGCACCAGCTGCGGGTAGCGCTCGGCGATCCAGCCCAGCGTGAAGAAGGTGGCCTTCACGTCGCGCGCGGCCAGCAGCTCGAGGATGCGGCCGACGTTGCGCTCCACCCGGCACTCGCGGCTGTCCCACTCGTCGCGGCGGATGTAGGGCGCGAAGGCCGAGACCTGAAAGTAGTCCTCGACGTCGATGGTCAGGGCGTTCATCGGGCCTGCGAGTCTGCCGGCCGGCGTCGTGTGCGCACTCATGCGCCGGATTTTCAGGCGGCGCCGGCCGCCAGCCAGCGGTACAAATCGGCAGCGATGCGCTCGGCGGCGCGGCCATCCCAGTTCTGAGGGGTGCGCCCGCGCTTGCCCTGGCCGGCCAGGATGGCGGCCACGCCGTCGCGGATGGCCTGCGCGTCGCGGCCCACCAGGGTGTTGGTGCCTTCGTCCGCCGTGATCGGGCGCTCGGTGTTCTCGCGCAGCGTGAGGCAGGGCACGCCCAGGGCGGTGGTTTCTTCCTGCAGCCCGCCGCTGTCGGTGAGCACCACCGCGGCGCCGGCCATCAGGCCCAGCATCTCGAGGTAGCCCTGCGGCGGCAGCAGGGCCACGCGCGCGCCGGCCACCAGGCCCTGCAGGCCGAAGCGTTCGATGTTGGCGCGGGTGCGGGGGTGCAGCGCGAACACCAGCGGCAGCCGCTCGGACACTTCGCGCAGCACGCCCAACAGGCGCTGCAGCGTCCCGGCATCGTCGACGTTGCTGGGCCGGTGCAGCGTGACGACGCCGTAGCCCGCGGTGCCCTTAACCAGGGCCGGGTCGGCGCCGTGCGCAGCCAGCGTATCGGCCGGCGCCTTGGCGTGCGGGCGGTTCTGCAGCAGCGAGTCGATCATCACGTTGCCCGCGAAGCACACGCGCTCCCCCGCGATGCCCTCGCGCAGCAGGTTGTCCAGCGCGCTGGCCTCGGTGGTGTACAGGCGGTCGGCCACCTGGTCGGTGAGCACGCGGTTGATCTCCTCGGGCATGCGGCGGTCGCCGCTGCGCAGGCCGGCTTCCACGTGCACCACGGGAACGCCCTTCTTCACGGCCACCAGCGCGCAGGCGAGCGTGGAATTCACGTCGCCCACCACCAGCACGCAGCAGGGCCTGTGCTCGTCGATCGCAGGCTCGATGCGCTTCATCACCTCGGCCGTCTGCACGGCGTGGCTGCCCGAGCCGACCTCGAGGTTGATGTCGGGCCCGGGCAGGCGCAGGTCGGCGAAAAGCCGGTCGCTCATGCTCGCGTCGTAGTGCTGGCCGGTGTGCACCAGCAGCGCCGGGATCGGCGGCTCGTGCGCGGCCAGCGCGCGCAGGATGGGCGCCATCTTCATGAAGTTGGGGCGCGCACCCACGATGCACATCACGGGCCCGCCCGGGGCTGCGCCGGGGCTGCTCATTCGAAGACGCTCATTCGCCGGCCTCGCCGGGCTTCTTCACCCCTGCGACCAGCTTGGACAGCAGGCCCAGGATCTGCACGTTGGTGCGCTCCAGCCGCAGCAGGCTTCGCTCCAGGCGCTGCAGCTGGTCGCCGCGGGCGTCGGCCGTGAGGGCCGCGAGCTGCTTGCTCATCTCTTCAGCGGTGGCGGCATCGACCTTGATCTGGGAGAGGTCGACGTCGGGTGCGGCGCCGGCAAGGCCACCCGGGGCGGACGGCTCGCCGCCCAGCAGCGCCGGCTGCTGCGCCGCACCGACCGGGCGCGCGGCCACGGCGTTCTCGGCGGTGAACTCCTTCACCACCTCGTCGACGTCGGCCAGGGTCAGCGCCGTGCGGCCGGCCAGGAAGCCGGCCAGCAGCAACCGGTCGCACACGGCATTGATGCGGCGCGGGATGCCACCACTGGCCTTGAAGATGCCGTCGAAGGCGGCGGGCTCGAAACTGGGCTTTCCCTTGCTGCCGGCGCAGCGCAGACGGTGCTCGATGTAGCCCCGGGTCTCGTCGGCGTCCAGCGGGCCGATGTGGCAGGTGGCGGCCACGCGCTGGCGGAACTGCTCCATCTCGGGCCGCTGCAGGATCCCGCGGAACTCGGGCTGGCCGACAAGGAAGCTCTGCAGCAGCGCCTGGTTGCCGAACTGGAAGTTGCTGAGCATGCGCAGCTCTTCCACCGCGCGTGGCGTGAGGTTCTGCGCCTCGTCGACGATGAGCAGGCAGCGCTTGCCCTTGCTCGTCTGGCTGATGAGGAAGGCCTCGAGCGTGATCAGCAGCTCGCTCTTGGGCACGTCCTTGACGCGGAAGCCGAAGGCCGCGCCCACCATGCGCAGGGTGTCCTCGGCGCCCAGCTGCGTGGTGACGAGGTGGCCGGTGATGACGTTGCTGCCGGCGAGCCCCTCGATCAGCGAGCGCAGCACCATGGTCTTGCCGGCACCGATCTCGCCGGTGATGACGATGAATCCCTCGTTGCGCGAGACGCCGTACTCCAGGTAGGCCTTGGCCCGCCGGTGCTGCTTGCTGGCGTAGTAGAAGTTGGGGTCGGGGTTGAGCTGGAACGGCTTGGCCGTCAGCCCGTAGAACGCCTCGTACATGGCGGCACCTAGAAGCGCGACAGCAGCGAGGCCGTGAGCGCGGCCTCGCGGTAGGGGTCGAGGGCGCTGTTGAACACCGTGTATCGGCCCGACAGCGAGACGTTGGTCCGGCGGCCGAGCTGCTCGGTCCACGTGAGCGAGGCCGATTTCAGGTCGGTCCCGGGCTGGGTCGGGGTGGCCTTGGTCATCAGGCGCGAGCCCGCGGCCAGCAGGCTGCTGGTCGGCGTCAGGCTGTATGCCGCGTTGGCACTGTAGCCGCTCTGGCGCAGGGGCTCGCGCGCCAATGCGCTGAGCGCGGCGTCGAGGGCCGTGGTGGCGGTGCGGTAGGCCTGGACGCCGAAGTTCAGCCTCTGGCCTGCCCAGGCCCAGTTCAGCGCGTGGCGCTGCACCACCGACGCCGACGAGATCACGAAGCCGGGCCGCGCCACCGAGGCCGGGTCCAGCCCCAGGGTAGCCAGCAGTTCGCGCACGGCGGCCTCGCGGGCGGTGAGGTCGGGGATGTCGGTCGCCAGCAGGGTCATGAACTGCTGGAACTGCGTCAGCGGTTCGATCGAGCCTCCGAGGCCGCTGGTGGTGTCGCGGCTGCTCGTGAAGCTGAACGATGTGCGCGGCAGCCGGTATTCGGCCACGACGCCGTAGCCGCGGCCGAAATAGCGGTCGTCGTAGTTGAACTGCAGACGCGTGCGCGGCGAAGGCCGCCAGCTCGCGCCCACGCCCCACGTGTTGGTGCGCTGGCTTTCTAGCTCCTGCACGTTCTGGGTCTCGCTGCCGCCGCGCAGCGTCAGCGAGAGGTCGGCGTCGGCCTGCCAGCCCAGCGTGGCCGTGGCGGACTCGGTGCGTGTGGTGCGGCCGATGCGGTAGTCGGTCTCGGTGCCCTGCGCGGTGAGCCCCCAGCTGAAGAGCGTGCCGGGCACCAGCGACGACAGCGCCAGCGAACCGCCGGTCTGCAGGTTGTCGCCCACCAGCGTGTCGCGCGCGTTCAGGGCGGCCACGTTCAGCCGCGCCTCGGCGGTGACGGCGCCGCCGATCGCGCCGCGCAGCACCGGCGAAAACGAGACCGTGCCGACCTCTGCGCGGTTGCGGTTGGCGCTGGCGCTGGTCGCGACCGACTGCTGGCCGAAGGCCAGGGTCGCCTGCTCGGCAATGGCTGCCTGGCCATCCAGGAACAGGTGGCCCGGAACGGCCTCCACGGAGAAGCGGGTATCCAGGCGGTTGACGGCCTCGCTGGAAGCTTCACCGCCCGAGCGCCGACGCAGCGTCAGGCCGTAGTCGAGCGAGCCGACGATGCGGCCGCTGCGGCTTTGCAGGCTGATGGTCGGGGTGACCTCGCCGATCCACTCGGAGCCCAGGGAGCGGCCAGCGCGAGCGCCGTCGAAGTAGTCGTAGTAGCCCAGCCGGGTGTCGATGCCGGCCGTGATGGACTGGCTGCGCGTCTGCGCCACGGCGCCCGCGGCCCAGACCTGCGCCAACATCAGCGCCAGCAGGCCGGGCGTGGGCAGACAGCGGCGACGCATCCAGCAAGCCACGTTCACGACGCGCGGCCGGCGGGCGGGGCCGGCGCGGATGCATCGTTGGGCGCGGGTCTGGTGTCGCCGGGGCTGCCCTCGGAAAAGCGGCTGTTGTCGCTGTAGCCGGGGCCGAAGGTGGAGACGGAGCCGTAGGTGGAACTGGAACCGGAGCCCGAGCTGGACCCCGGGTTGCCGCTATAGCCGGATCCGTAGCCATAACCGTAGCCGTACCCGTAGCCATAGCCCGCGTCGTATGCACCACCGGAGCCGACGCGCGCCTTGTTCAGCATCATCAGCTTCACCGGGCAGCTCTCGATGGTGGCCAGGGCCTGCTTGACTGTGGCCTGCAACGTTTGGTCGGCGTGCACCACCACGACGATCTGACCCATGTGCGTGGCCAGCACGCGGGATTCGGTGGTCAGCAGCAGCGGCGGCGAATCGAAGATGACGATGCGGTCGGGGTAGCGGGTGGCGATGCCGTCGAGCAGGGTCGACATGGCCTCGCTGGCCAGCAGCTCCGTGGCCTTGGGGTGGGGCGAGCCGCTGGGCAGGATGGTCAGCTTGTCGACGTTGGTGCGCATAAGCACCTCGGACATGTCGGCCTTGCCCTCGAGCAGCTCGAGCAGGCCGGGCCCCGGCGGCAGGCCGAGCATCTTCAGGACCGATGGCCGGGCCACGTCGGCATCGACCAGCATCACGGTGTGGTCGAGCTCGGCGGCGATGCTCATCGCCAGATTGATGCTGGAGAAGCTCTTGCCCTCGCCGGGCAGCGCGCTCGTCACCATGATGAGGTTGCCGTGCCTGACCTTGGCAGCGCCACGGCCCACCGCGTTGGCGATGAGCGGCCGCTTGATGACGCGGTACTGATCGGCCAGGTGCGAGCGCGGCGCCTGCGGCGTGACGATGCCGGCGGCGGCGATGGCCACCAAGTTGAGGTCGACCCGTCGCGACTTGGGGGCGTTGTCGGGCGGCTTCTGCGTAGGCGGTGCCGGCTTCTCGGCCTGCGGCGCAGGCCGAGGACGCGAACGCTGGCGCGAGGCAACGCCGGCCTCCTCCGCCCGAGGCGCGGCCGCAGCGGCCACCTGCGCGGCCACCTGCGCGGCCCT
>JBILSW010000168.1:0-6395 GCA_044371895.1 Rubrivivax sp. | reverse complement strand
CGCGCCATCACCGAGATCGTGCAGTTCCAGCGCGACTGCGGCCTTCAGGCCATCACCGACGGCGAGTTCCGCCGCACCTACTTCCACATCGACTTCCTCGAGCAGCTTGGCGGCGTGCACACCGACCTCCCCGTCACCGTTCGGCGCGCCGACGGCACGGAGGAACTGGCGCCGCCGGTCATCAAGGTGGTCGACACCGTCCGCCACGTGAAGGACATCCAGCGCGCCGACTTCGAGTACCTGAAGAGCCAGGTCGAGCAGCACGCGCCGGGCGCCACGCCCAAGGTGACGATCCCCAGCCCGACCATGCTGCACTTCCGCGGCGGCCGCGCCGGCATCAGCCGCACGGCCTACCCCGAGCTGGACCCGGTGTTCTACGACGACGTGGCGCAGGCCTACGCCGACGAGCTGCAGAGCCTGTTCGATGCCGGCTGCCGCTACGTGCAGATGGACGACACCAACATGGCCTACCTGTGCGACGAGAAAATGCGCGAGGCGGCGCGCCAGCGCGGCGACGACCCCAACGAGCTGCCGCACCGCTATGCCGCCTTCATCAACAAGGTGGTGGCGAAGAAGCCGGCCGGCATGACGCTGGCCATGCACCTGTGCCGCGGCAACTTCAAGAGCACGCATGCCGCGGCCGGCAACTACGAGCCGGTGGCCGAGGCGCTGCTCGCGGAGATGAACCTCGACGCCATCTTCATGGAGTACGACGACGACCGCTCGGGCGACTTCCGGCCGCTTCGGTACCTGAAGCCCGGCCGCATCGTCGTGCTCGGCCTGGTCACCACGAAGTTCGGCCAGCTCGAGACGAAGGAGACGCTGAAGCGCCGCATCCTGGAAGCCGCCCAGTACGCGCCGCTGGAGCAGCTGGCGCTGAGCCCGCAGTGCGGCTTCAGCAGCACCGTGCACGGCAACAACATCGCCGTGGAGGACCAGAAGCGCAAGCTGCAGCTGGTGGTGGAGGTGGCCGACGAGGTGTGGGGCTGAGCCCGCCCGATATTGAAAGACCCAACCGTTCGGGCTGAGCCTGCCCTTCGACAAGCTCAGGGCGATCGGAAACTCACCCGTTCGGGCTGAGCCCGTCGAAGCCCCGCCGCGATGATGACCACTACCGTCCGCGAAGCCACCTGGGCGCTGATGCGCGCCCACGGCATGGCCACCGTCTTCGGCAACCCCGGCTCCACCGAGCTGGGATTCTTCCTCGGCTGGCCGGCCGACTTCCGCTACGTGCTGGGCCTGCAGGAGTGCGTGGTCGTGGGCATGGCCGACGGCTACGCGCAGGCGCAGGGCAACGCGGCCTTCGTCAACCTCCACTCGGCCGTGGGCGTGGGCCACGCCATGGGGGCCATCTTCACGGCCTTCAAGAACCGCACGCCGATGGTCATCACGGCCGGGCAGCAGGCGCGCTCGATCCTCGCCTACGACCCCTTCCTGCACAGCGCCGAGGCCACCACGCTGCCGCGGCCCTACGTGAAGTGGGCCGTGGAGCCGGCGCGCGCGCAGGACGTGCCGGCTGCGATCGCCCGCGCCTACCACCTGGCGATGACGCCGCCGCGCGGCCCGGTTCTGGTGAGCGTGCCGGCCGACGACTGGGCACAGCCCTGCGAGCCGCTGGCGCCGCGCGTCGTGAGCCAGGCGCTGCGGCCCGACCCGGCGGTGCTGGCGGCGCTGGGCGACGCGCTCGACGCCGCCGAGCGGCCGGCGTTCGTGATCGGTCCGGCCGTCGATCGCGACGGCGCCTGGGCCCTGGCGCGCACGCTGGCCGAGCGACACCGCGCGCGCGTGTTCGGCGCGCCCATGAGCGGCCGCGCCGGCTTTCCGGAAGACCACCCGCAGTTCGGCGGCTGGCTGCCCGCGATGCGCGAGAAGATCGTCGCCGCGCTGGCGGGCCACGACGTGGTGCTGGCGATGGGCGCGCCGGCCTTCACCTACCACGTGCAGGGCGAGGGCCCTCACGCGCCGCCCGGCAGCGCGGTGCTGCAGATCACCGACGACCCGCAGGCCGCCGCCGGGGCGCCGCTGGGCACCAGCGTCGTGGCCAGCCTGTCGCGGGCCATCGCCGACCTGCTGGCCCGGCCCGCGCCCGCGCGGGCACGCGCAATGTCGCCGCCGCGCGAGCCCGCGCCGCCCCAGCCCGTGCCCGCCGAGGGCGAGCCCATCCCTGTGCCCTTCTTCATGCAGACGTTGACGGCGGTGCGCCCGCGCGACAGCATCGTGTTCGAGGAGGCCCCGAGCGCGCGCGCGGCCATGCAGCGCTTTCTGCCCATCTTCGAGCCCGGCACCTACTGGACGATGGACAGCGGCGGCCTCGGCCACGGGCTGGCGGCGGCCATGGGCGTGGCGCTGGCGCAGCAGCAGAACGGCGGCCACCAGCGCGTGATCGCGATGATCGGCGACGGCTCGGCGATGTACTCGATCCAGGCGCTGTGGAACGCGGCGCAGGTGCGGCTGCCGGTGACGGTGCTGATCCTGAACAACCGCCGCTACGGCGCGCTGCAGGGCTTTGCGCCGCACTTCGGCTTCGCGCCCGGCGCCCCGCTGGTGGGCACCGACCTGCCGGCGCTGGACTTCGTGGCGCTGGCCGCCGGCCACGGGCTGCCGGCCTCGCGCGTGAGCGACGGCGCCGGGCTGGCCGGCGCGCTGCGGCAGGCGCTGGCGGCCGATGGCCCCGTGCTGCTGGAGATCGAGATCGCGTGACAAGATCGCGCGATGCTGAGGACCCTGCGCGAGCTGTTCGACACCCTGCTGCCCCCGCCCGGCAGCACCGTCGGCGTGGCCGCCGACGATGAGCACCGCCTGCGCCTGGCCACCGCCGTGCTGCTGGTGGAGGTGATGCGCGCCGACGGCCACTTCGGCGCCGCCGAACAGGCCGCCGTGCGCGCCGCCCTGGTGGAGAAGTTCGAACTCGCGCCCGACGAGGCCGAGCGCCTGGTCGAGTTGGCCACCTCCACCGCCCAGGAGGCCACCGACCTGTTCGGCTTCACCACGCGGTTGAACGAGCGCTTCACCGACGCGCAGAAGCTGCGCATGGTGGAGCTGATGTGGGCCGTGGCCTACGCCGACGGCCACCTCGCCGACCACGAGCGCCACCTGATGTGGCGGGTGGCCGACCTGCTGCACGTGCCGCAGGGGGCCTACGTGCTCGCGCGCCAGCGCGCGGCCACCGCCGCGCGGCGTTGAGCGCCCCTCAGGCGCGCTCGATGCGCGCGTAAGCGCTGTGGTTGTGAATCGACTCGAAGTTCTCGACGTCGACGCTGTAGGCGCCGATGCGCGCGTCGGCGTTCAGCGCCAGCGCCACGTCGCGCACGAGGTCCTCGACGAATTTCGGGTTCTCGTAGGCGCGCTCGGTCACCCACTTCTCGTCGGGGCGCTTGAGCATGGGCCAGATCTCGCTGGGCGCGGCGTCCTCGGCGAAGCGCACCAGCTGCTCCCAGGGCAGGCCACCGTCGTCGGGCGCGCCGGCCTCGCACAGCTCGACGCGGATGGTCACCAGCGAGCGCTGGTTGTGCGCGCCGTAGTCGCTGATCTCCTTGCTGCACGGGCACAGGCTCTTCACGGGCACCGCCACCTCGGCCCACAGGCGCGTGGTGCCGGCGCGCGTCTCGCTGATCCAGCGGCCCTGGTAGTCGAGCAGACTCTGCAGGCCCGACACCGGCGCACGCTTGCGCACGAAGAAGCTGAACGCGGCCTCGATGCGGCCCTCGGTGGCGCCCAGGCGACGCAGCATCTCGGCGTGGCGGATGCGCAGCTCGGCCGCGTCCAGCGCCACGCCCGCGGTGGCCAGCTCGTCCAGCCAGGCCACGAAGCGCGACATGTGGGTGCCCTTCTTCTCGGCCGGCAGCGCCACGTCCAGCGTCCACTGCGCCGCGGTCGTCTGCACCTGCCCGGCCACCTGCAGCGCCAGCGGGTAGCGCACGTCCTTCACGCCCACGCGCTGGATGGCCAGGTGGCGGGCATCCGGCGCGCTTTGCGTGTCGGGGATGTGAAGGACGTCGGTAAGTTTGTTCATGCAGGAAGGAACTGCGGCAGCCCGCGAGCATGCCACCAGCGGCATCGCCGCGGTGTCACGCGGGTGAACGGCAGCGTTGAAGAACTTCGATCGCCGCCCCGGCGAAGCTCACGCACTCAGGCGTTCACCGCGGCCAGCGAGGGCCGCGCGCCGAATCGCTGCACGATGCTGGCCTCAATGCCGGCGGCGTCCAAGCCACACAGCGACAGCAGCCGGGCCGGTTCGCCGTGCTCGACGAAGCGGTCGGGCAGGCCCAGCGTCAGCACCGGCACCGCCAGGCCGTGGGCGGCCAGGCACTCGAGCACGGCGCTGCCGGCGCCGCCCATCAGGCAGCCCTCCTCGACGGTGACGATGGCCTCATGGCTGCGCGCCAGCTGCAGCACCAGTTCCTCGTCCAGAGGCTTCACGAAGCGCATGTCGGCCACCGTGGCGCCCAGCTTCTCGGCCGCGGCCAGTGCCGGGTGCAGCAGGGTGCCGAAGGCCAGGACGGCGATGCGCGAGCCCTGGCGCCGCAGCACGCCCTTGCCCCAGGGCCAGGCCTTGAGTGCCGGGTCGATGGCCGCGCCGACGCCGCTGCCGCGCGGGTAGCGCACGGCCACGGCGTGGTCGGCCTGGAAGGCGGTGGTCAGCGCCATGCGGCACTCGTTCTCGTCCGACGGCGTGAGCATCGAGCAGTGCGGCACGCAGCGCACGTAGGCGATGTCGTAGGCGCCCGCGTGCGTGGGCCCGTCGGCCCCCACCAGGCCGCCGCGGTCGAGCGCGAACACCACCGGCAACTTCTGCAGCGCCACGTCGTGGATGAGCTGGTCATAGCCGCGCTGCAGGAAGGTGCTGTAGATGGCCACCACGGGCTTGAGCCCCTCGCAGGCCAGGCCCGCCGCGAAGGTGACGGCGTGCTGCTCGGCGATGCCGACGTCGTGGTAGCGCTTCGGAAAGCGCTTGTGGAACTCCACCATGCCCGAGCCCTCGCGCATGGCCGGCGTGATGGCGACCAGCTTGTCGTCGGCCGCGGCCATGTCGCACAGCCACTGGCCGAACACCTGCGTGAAGGTGGGCTTGGCCGGCGCCACGGCCTTCGGGAAGCCCTCCGCCGGGTTGAACTTGCCGCTGGCGGCGTGGTACTTCACCGGGTCGGCCTCGGCCAGCTTGTAGCCGTAGCCCTTCTTGGTGACGACGTGCAGGAACTGCGCGCCCTTCTTGGCGCGCAGGTTCTCGAGCGTGGGGATCAGCGCGTCGAGGTCGTGGCCGTCGATGGGGCCGACGTAGTTGAAGCCGAACTCCTCGAAGATGGTGCCCGGCACGACCATGCCCTTGGCGTGCTCTTCGAAGCGCCGCGCCAGTTCGAAGAGGGGCGGCGCGTTCTTCAGCACCGCCTTGGCGCCCTCGCGCGCGGCGGCGTAGAAGTTACCGCTCATCAGGCGCGCCAGGTACTTGTTCAGCGCGCCCACCGGCGGGCTGATGGACATGTCATTGTCGTTGAGCACCACCAGCAGGTCGGGCACGATGCCCTCGTGCGGCACGCCGGCGTTGTTCATCGCCTCGAAGGCCATGCCCGCGCTCATGGCGCCGTCGCCGATGATGGCCACGGCCTTGCGCGGCTCGCCCTTGAGCTGCGCCGCCATGGCCATGCCCAGGGCGGCGCTGATGCTGGTGGAGCTGTGCGCAGTGCCGAAGGTGTCGTACTCGCTCTCGTCGCGCTTGGGGAAGCCGCCGATGCCGCCCAGCTGGCGCAGGGTGTGCATGCGGTCGCGGCGGCCGGTGAGCACCTTGTGCGGGTAGGTCTGGTGGCCCACGTCCCACACCAGGCGGTCGCGCGGCGTCTCGAACACGTAGTGCAGCGCGATGGTGAGTTCCACCGTGCCGAGGTTGCTCCCCAGGTGGCCGCCGGTCTGGCTGACAGTCTGCAGCACGAACTCGCGCAGCTCGGCCGCCAGAGCAGGCAGTTCAGCCCGCGACAGGCGGCGCAGGTCGGCGGGGCTCTCGATCTTCTGCAGCAGTCCGGTCATGTTCAATTCTCTCGTTCCACCACCTTGTCGGCCAGTATGCCCAGCCAAGCCGCCGCCGGGCCCAGGCCGCTGGCCGCCAGCGCCTCGTGCGCATGCAGCCGCAGCGCCTGCGCCTCGCGGCGCGCGGCGTCCAGGCCCAGCACCGAGACGTAGGTCGGCTTGTTGTCGCTCTGGTCCTTCCCCGCGGTCTTGCCCAGCGTGGCCGCCGACTGCGTGACGTCGAGGATGTCGTCGACCACCTGGAAGGCCACGCCGATGGCCCAGCCGTAGTCGGACAGCGCCGACTCGGTGGCCGCCGAGGCGTGGCCGCAGGCCGCGCCCATCATCACGCTGGCATGCAGCAGCGCGCCGGTCTTGCGGCGGTGCATGTCGCGGAG
>JBILSW010000167.1:0-6405 GCA_044371895.1 Rubrivivax sp. | reverse complement strand
GTCGAAGGCGCCGGCCACCTCGCCCCGCTGCGCCTCGGGCAGCGCCGTGATCAGGGCCGTGACCACGGCGTCCAGGGCCAGCAGGCTGCCCTTGAGCTCGCAGATCTTCTCGGTGGCTTCCTGAAGGTTGTGCACCGCGCGCTCCCGGGGCCGAGGCCCGCAGCCATGAAAAAGGGCGCGCCGAAGCGCGCCCCGGTTTGCCGCGTCCCCGCAGGGACGACGGCCGCGTCGATCAGCTGACGACGCGGATGTTCGAGGCCTGGGGGCCCTTCTGACCCTGCGTCACCTCGTATTCGACGCGCTGGTTCTCGAGCAGGGTCTTGAAGCCCGTGCCCTGGATTTCCTTGAAGTGCGCGAAGAGGTCCTTGCCGCCGGCATCGGGGGCGATGAAGCCGAAGCCCTTGCCTTCGTTGAACCACTTGACGGTTCCGGTTTCCTTGTTGGCCATGAGAGTTTTCCTTTCGGTGTGAGGAGGACAGCGCGCGCCGGCACCCTTGCCGCGCACACGCACGGAAGACGCCTAAACGCTACTCACCGATGGAAGAACTGGGCCTAGCACGACGGCGCTGCCTGGTAAGGTCAGCGGCGTCGGTCAAACTCAATAGAGCCGACGAACGAGAAGATCGGAGCGAATCCGCCGGCGGACTGTACCCCACATCCTGCGGGGCTGCGCCAGGTGCTTCGTAAAGAAGCTCCGGGCCCGGCGACCGCTTCTCGCGTATCTTCACGACCTCGGCTGCACCCCGCACAGGCCCCATGGACTCCCCCCCGCGACACATCCGCCTCACCTCGCACCCTGGCCAGGGGGCCAGCGGAGCGCCGCCCATCACGTGGGGCGCGCCCAGCGCGGCCGAGCGCGGCCCGGTGGTCGGCAGCACCACGCGCCGCAGCCAGCGCAACGTGATCGGCTCGCACAGCGGCAGCTACGGTGTCTACCGCGCCCTGGCCGTGGCCGCGGGCAACCTGTCGCGCGACCACCGCGCCGACCTCACCAACACCGCGCCCACCGACCCCATCGGCCCGCACCCGGCCTGGGGCGACCCGCGCAGGATGGTCTCGCTCGACCCCTGGGGCGCCAGCGTGCAGACGGCGTTCGCCGAGCACCTGGCCGCGGGCTACGACATCCGGCCCACCATCGCCGTCACCAAGGCCCACATCCACCTGCCCGAGATCAGGCAGGCCATCGCCTTCCAGCGTCTCGCCATCGACGGGCAGATCCTGCTCGACGACGCCTCGGCCACCGTGACCAAGATCGCTGTCGAGCCCGTGTGGTGGCTGCCGGGCGTGGCCGAGCGCTTCAAGGTGTCCGAGGCCGAGCTGCGCCGGGCCCTGTTCGAGGAGACGGGCGGCATGTACCCCGAGCTCGTGACGCGCAGCGACCTCGAGGTCTTCCTGCCGCCCATCGGCGGGCAGACGCTGTACGTGTTCGGCCGCGTGGCCGACATCGCCGACCCAACGGTCACCCTCACGGCGCGCGTCCACGACGAGTGCAACGGCTCCGACGTCTTCGGCTCCGACATCTGCACCTGCAGGCCCTACCTCACGCATGCCATCGAGGAGTGCATAAAGGGCGCGCAGCTGGGCGGGGTGGGCCTCATCGCCTACAGCCGCAAGGAGGGCCGCGCGCTGGGCGAGGTGACGAAGTTCCTCGTCTACAACGCGCGCAAGCGCCAGACCGGCGGCGACTCGGCGGCCAACTACTTCCTGCGCACCGAGTGCGTGGCCGGCGTGCAGGACATGCGCTTCCAGGAGCTGATGCCCGACGTGCTGCACTGGCTGGGCATCACCCGGATCCACCGCCTGGTCAGCATGAGCAACGACAAGTACGACGCCATCACCGGCAGCGGCATCGAGGTGGGCGAGCGCATCAAGATCCCCGACGAACTGGTGCCGGCCGACGCCAGGGTGGAGATCGAGGCCAAGATCGCGGCCGGTTACTTCACCGACGGTGCCGTGCCCACCGAGGAACAGCTGGCGCAGGTGGTGGGCCGTGGGCTCGTCTGACGCCGCCGCCGTGCCCGCCGAGCGGCCGCACCTGCTGGCCGCGCTGCACGACCCGGCCACCATCCGGCTGCGCTGCGCCAGCGTGATGCGCGCGGTGGAGGCCAACCTCAGCCCGAGCTTCCGCCTCGACCGCGAAGCCCTGCCCGCGCTGGCCGAAAGCGTGGCCCGGCTCACGCGCGAGCGGTTCCCGACGCTGGACATCCCGTTCCACAGCCGCTGGCGTCACTTCGAGGCCGGCGGCGTCGACCGCAAGGCGGAGATGGACGCCGCCCTGGCCGAGTTGGACCGCCTGGGCCTTGCGCGCGCGCGCTTCGACCTTGCGGTGGTGAGCGTGCTGCTCGACGCCGGCGCTGGCGCGCAATGGGCCTACACCGAGGGCCAGGTTCTGGGCACGGCCGCGCGGCCGCGGGCGGCGGCCGACGAGCTGCTGGCGATGCTCGACCAGGCGGCCACCACGGCCACGACGGCCCGCGCGTCGCCACCGGCCGGGCAGCCCGTGCACGCCAGCGGCCGGCGCTTCGCGCGCAGCGAAGGCCTGGGCGTGGCCAGCTTCCGCGCCTTCATGGGCGGCGCCTTCTCGTCGCGCTCAGGCGAGCCGCTGCGCGCCGACGCGGGCGCCTTGCGGCACGTCGACGCCGCCGCGCTGCGCGCCGTGTTCCAGAGCAGCCCCGACAACCCGGTCGTGGGGCTGGACGGCCGCGCCGCGCTGCTGGCCCGCCTGGGCGCCGTGCTGGCCGAGGAAGCCGGCCGCGACGCCGCGCGCGGCCATCCCACCGAGGCCCGTCCCGCCCTGCTGTTCGACCGCGTCACCGACTTCGGCCGGCGCCGCAGCGTCAACGCCACCGAAGTGCTGGGCGAGTTGCTGCGCACGCTGGCGCCGATCTGGCCGCGCGGCGCGCGCATCAAGGGCGTGGCTGCGGGCGACGTGGGCGCGCACCGCTGGGCCGGCGACGCCCTGCCCGGCGGCGGGCACGACGCCACCACCGGGGGCTGGGTACCCTTCCACAAGCTCAGCCAGTGGATGACCTACTCGCTGCTGGAGCCGCTGCAGTGGGCCGGCATCCAGGTCACCGGCCTGGGCGGCGAGCACGGGCTCACGGGATTGCCCGAGTACCGCAACGGCGGCCTGTTCATCGACGGCGGCGTCATCGTGCCGCGCTCGCCCTTGCTGCTGGAGCGCACGCACAAGCCCGAGGACGAGACCATCGTCGAGTGGCGCGCGCTCACCGTGTGCCTGCTGGACGAACTCGCCGTGCTGGTCCGCCGGCAGCTGGGCCGCGACGAGCACGCGCTGCCCCTGGCGTGCGTGCTGGAGGGCGGCACCTGGGCCGCCGGCCGTGCCCTGGCCGCCGAGCGGCGCTCCGGAGGCGCGCCGCCGCTCAAGGTGGAGAGCGACGGCACCGTCTTCTAGCCCGAGCGCCGTGGACAGCGCCCGCGCTCCCTTCGGCCGCCTGCTGCGCCAGGGTCGGCGGCGCGCCGGGCTGTCGCAGCTGACGCTGGCCCTGCTCGCCGACGTGTCGGCGCGCCACCTGAGCTGGCTGGAGACCGGGCGCTCCCAACCCAGCCGGGCCATGGTGCTGCGCCTGACGGAGCGTCTGTCGGTGCCGCTGCGCGAGCGCAACGCCTGGCTGCAGGCCGCGGGCTACGCTCCGCTGTACGCCGAGCGCCCGCTGTCAGACCCCGCGCTGGCCCCTGCGCGCGCGGCGCTGCAACGCCTGCTCGTCGCCCACGAGCCCTGGCCCGCGCTGGTGGTGGACCGCCACTGGAACCTGCTCGCGCACAACCGCCCGGTGGCGCTGCTGCTGGGCGCCGTGGCGCCGGCGCTGCGCGAGCCGCCCGTCAACGTGCTGCGCCTTTCGCTGCACCCGCAGGGCCTGGCGCCGATGATTGAGCAGCTGCCGGCCTGGCGCGCCCACGTGCTCGCCCGCCTGGGCCGCCAGGCCACCGCGAGCGGCGACGCCGCGCTGCGGGCGCTGCACGCCGAACTCGGTGCATGGCCGCTGCCCGTCGGCCCCGGGCCGGCAGCGGCCGAGGCACTGCCCGAGAACGCCGTGGCCGTGCCGCTGGTGCTGCGCACGCCCTGGGGACGGCTGAGCTTCCTGACCACCGTCACGGTGTTCGGCGCGCCGCACGACCTGACGCTGGCGGAGCTGGCCATCGAGACGCTGCTGCCGGCCGACGAGGCCACGGCCGCCGCGCTGCGCACGGCGCTGGAGGCCGTGCCGTTCAGCCCTTGAAGGGGTTGGCGGTGGCGAACCACAGCCCGATGCCCGTGGCGATGATGAACGCGCCGTCGAGCACGCCCACGAGCAGGAACACCTTGCCCTGCAGCGGCTCCATCAGTTCGGGCTGGCGCGCGCTGGCCTCCACGTAGCGGCTGGCCAGCAAGCCGACGCCGAGGCAGGAGCCGACGGCCCCCAGGCCGATCATGTGGCCGACGGCCAGCGGAAGGAGATCGATGCCGTTCATGGTGGGTGTCCTCGTGGTGCGGTGTCTGGTGCAGGGTCGATGTGGCACCATGCTGGCGCGGCGTCGACCCGCCGTCGATGACCTTCGAGGTCATCGCCCCGCCCGAGGAAACGCCCCCGATGAGCACGACCCCTCCCGCCCAGGCCCCCGTCACCGTCGTCAGCCACCCGCTGGTGCAGCACAAGCTCACGCTGATGCGCCAGAAGGACCTGTCCACCAGCAGCTTCCGCCGCCTGCTGCACGAGATCAGCGTGCTCATGGCCTACGAGGTGCTGCGCGACATGCCGATGACGATGATCGACATCGAGACGCCGCTGGAGAAGATGCGCTCGCCGGTGATCGAGGGCCGCAAGACGGTGTTCGTGGTCGTTATGCGCGCCGGCGCGGGCTTCCTCGACGGCATGCTCGAGGTGGTGCCCGGCGCGCGCGTGGGTCATGTCGGCCTTTATCGCGACCCCAAGACGCTGGTGGCGGTGGAGTACTACTTCAAGATGCCCGGCGAGATGCCCGAGCGCGATGCCATCGTGCTCGACCCCATGCTGGCCACCGGAAACAGCGCCGTGGCGGCGGTGGACCGGCTCAAGGAGACGCGGCCCCGCTCCATCCGCTTCGTGAGCCTGGTGGCTGCCCCCGAAGGCATCGCGCAGATGCAACAGCACCACCCCGACGTGCCCATCTTCACCGCGGCCATCGACCGCCAGCTCGACGAGCACGGCTACATCGTGCCGGGGCTGGGCGACGCGGGGGACCGGATCTACGGCACGAAGTAGCCAGCGCGCGCAGTGGCTCAGCGCGAGGCGCCGCCCTCGGCAAAGCGCGGCAGCGCATCCAGCTCGGCGCGCTCGAAGGGCGGGTTGCGGAACAGGCGCGGGTAGTAGAACCCACGCAGCTCGGCGTGGAAGGCCCGCACCCGCGACTCGTAGGCCAGGGCTGCGGCCAGGTCGGTGCGCGCAAGCCGCTGCAGCTGGCGCTCCAGCAACACGGGCGGCAACAGCCAGGCCAGGCGCGCGGCCCAGCGGTCGCGGGTGCGGCGGCCTTCGGTGTAGGCGGCCGAGAGCGCCTCGGCGCGCTGGTCGCCCACCTGCTGGAAGGCGTAGTACCACTTCCATTCGAACGGCCGCTGCACCGCGCTGTATGGCGCCCACTCGGGGTGGCGTTCGACGAAAGCGTTCATGGTGTCGGCCTTGGGAAGGTCCCAGGCGTCGTTCACGGCCTCGCGCTGCGTGAGCAGGATGTCGGCGCCGGCCGGCAACGGCACCGCACGGTCGATGGCCAGGCGGCCGGCCGCGGGCAGCAGCACGGCCAGCATGAGCCACAGGGCCAGCAGCGCCGCCAGGATGAGCTCGCCCGGCCGCCGCCAGGCGGCCAGCGTGGCGGCCAGCAGAGTCCAGCCCGCCAGGTAGGCGGCCAGCGCGGCCAGCGCGGCCAGCAGCGTGGGCAACGCCGTGCCGGCCATGGCCGCGCCCGCGGCCAGCGGCAACGCCGCGGCCACGAAGACGCCCGCCGCGCGCAGCAGCGCGCGCCAGCGCCACAGCGCCGCAGGGCGGCCGGCGGTGGCCACGAGCAGGTCGTGCCGGCCGGCCAGGTGTTCGCTGGCGCGCAGCCCATGCAGCAGCACGATCAGCACCAGCGGCAGCACGAAGGCCGCGAAGAACGCGAAGTCGAAGCGTCCGGTGAGCGCCAGCACCGGGTGGCCGGCGTCGCGCTCGTGGATCTGACCCTCCAGTGCGAGCATGCGGATGCGGTGCTTCCAGGCCGTGTCGTCGCGGCGACCCAGGGCGGCGAAGGCAAAGTCAGAGGGCGGGTCGTGCGTGACGTGGAAGCTGTAGTAGGCAGCCGAGCCCCAGTCCTGTGCCGCCTGCTGCGCGGCGACGCGGTCTTGTCGGTCGGCCTCGAGCAGGCGCGCGACGGTGGCGCGCTGCTGCGCCACCT
>JBILSW010000166.1:0-6426 GCA_044371895.1 Rubrivivax sp. | reverse complement strand
TCTGGTTGGCCCGCCGCACGGCCAGGGTGTCCGCGTCGAACAGCGCGATGGCGGCCGGCGCGGTCTCGATCACCCGGTGCAGCGAGGCCTGGGCCTCGGCGATGCGCAGCTCGGCCTGGCGGCGGCGCTCGATGTCCAGGAGCGCGAACGTGACCTCGCGCCCGCCGCTGGCGCCGCGGCTGAGCACGGCGTTGCCGGCCACCCAGAACTCGCGGCCGTCGCGGCCGCGCAGGCGGCACTCGAAGGTCTCGGCCGTGCCTTCCTCGAGCACGGCCAGCCAGTCGCCGCGCCGCAGCGGGTGCTCGGGCTCGGGCGTGGCGACGATGGACATGGGCTCGCCCAGAAAGTCGGCCAGCTCACCCGCGAACATGCGCCGTGCCGAGCGGTTCATCCACTCGATGCCGCGCTCCGACACCGTGACGATGCCCACCAGCACCGAGTCGAGGATGGCGCGCGTGCGCTCGGCCTGCTCGGCCAGCGACTCGCGCGCGCGACGGCGCTCGTCGATGTCGACGAAGCTGCTGATGACGCCGGCCTCGGCGTCCTCGGGATCGACCTGCCGCACCGCCACCTGCACCCAAACGCGGCTGCCGTCGCGGCGCTTGAGCAGCCGCTCGCCGAGGAAGCGTCCCTCGCCCCGCAGCCTCTGCGCGATGCGGATCTCGAACTCGACGCAGCTGCGCGTGTCGGCGTAGAGCTCGGCGGGGTCCAGCGTGGCCAGCTCGGTGGCGCTCCAGCCGCTGAGCAGCGCCATGGCACGGTTGGCGCGTTCGATGCGCGTGCCGCGCTGCCAGACGATACCGACCTCGGACACGTTGAACATGAGCTCGCGGTCGCGCACCGACTTCTCGAGCTCGGCCTGCTGCGTCTTCAGGCGCGTGATGTCGGTGAGCACGGCCACGGCCTCGGCCTGCTCGCCGGCCGGTCCGGCACGGCGCACGCTGAACGAATACCAGCGCGGCTGGCCGTCCTCGCGCAGCAGCGGCAGCTCGGCCTCGAAGGTGCGGCCCTCGGCCAGCGCCGCCAACGCGTCCTGCACGGCGCGCACCGGGCCGACACTGCGCGCGAGGATCTCCTCCAGAGAGGCCCCGGCCGCGGCCCCGGCGGCGAAGCCCAGCATGCGCTCGAAACGGCGGTTGCAGCGCACCAGCGCCGGGCCGCGCAGGTAGGCCACGCCGGCCGGCGAGCTGTCGAGGACGGTGGTCATCTCGTGCATCAGCCGCTCGCTGCGCAGCTTGGCGCCGTGCTGGTCGGTGATGTCGCGCGTGATGACGGAGGTGGCGCGGCCGCCGCCGCCAGCATGCGGCCGCACTCGGGTCTGCAGCCATCGCTGACCCAGTTCCGGGTGGCGCACCGCGTAGGTGACATCGGCGGCCTCGCCCTGTTTCAGCGCCTGCAGCAGGCGCTCGTAGTCGGGGCGCGAATCGGGCAGCACGGTGTCGCGGCTCACGCCCACCAGGGCGCTGGCCTGGGTGGCCTCGGCACGCGCGCCCGGCACGCCGGCGGCGTCGGCCGGCGGTGGCAGCAGCCAGCCCTGCGCGGGGTCGAAAGTGGCCACGCCGATGCTGCCGCTGTCCATGAGCAGGCCCATCTCGCGGTGGGCACGGTCCAGTTCCTCCTCGGCGCTGCGATCCTCCACCACGGCCATGACGCGGGTCTCGCCCGACTGCCCGACCTGGCACGACAGGCGAGCCCACAGCCGGCGCAGGCCGCGCGGGCCGGCCAGCGCGGCCTGACGCTCGACCGCCCGCGCGCCCGGCACCAGGGCCGGCTCCAGCGCGCCCCCCCCCGGCGAGGCCACCCAGCCCAGCAGCTGCTGCAGCGCCGGGGCCGCGCCGTACAGCACCTCGGGCACGCGGTCGACCAGGGCCTCGAAGGCGGCGTTGCTGCGCAGCACCAGGCCATGGCTGTCGTACACCAGCATCCCGACCGGGCTGAGCTCGAACCAGTGCCCGAGCTCGGCGTCGGCGCGGCGGGCCTGCTCGCGGGCGTCGTGCTCGGCGGTCTCGTCGTGCAGCAGCACCAGCCAGCGGGGCGGCCGGCCCGGCTCGGCCACCGCCAGGACCGTGGGGGTGAACCAGCGCATCCGGCCGTCGCGGTCGGCCATGCGGCAGCGCGAGGCCGCGCCGGGCCCGGCCAGCCGACGTTCCTGGTGGGCCAGTTCGCGGTCCTCGGGCGGCAGCCAAGCGACTGGATCGAGGCCGCGCAGGCGCGCCCGCGGCCGGCCGAGCAGCTGGGCCAGCGCTTCGTTGGCGTCGACGACGCGGAAGTCGGGGCCGCGCAGCAGCGCGGGCATCGCGGAATCCCACAGCCCCTGGAGAAGCCGGGGCACGCCGGCGGCGCCGCCGGCCGGCCCGCGCGCCGCGGGCGCCGCGCGCGCGGACTCGGACTCGGCGCGGCCGCGCCCCGAGCTCATCCGTCGAGCGGCTGCGCGTGGCGCAGCGACGCCAGCAGCGCCCGGTTGACCTCGCCCGGGCCCAGCAGCAGCCGCTCGGAGCACTCGCGAATGTCGAACACCGATTCGTTCTCGATCGCCCGGACCAGCTCGAGGTAGGGCCCATAGGGGCCGCCGGCTTCCGTGCCGGGCTCGGCCAGCAGGGTCTGGCGCACGCGTTCGGGCACCGGGACGCTGCGCAACAGCTCGCCGAAGGGCTGCTGCAACAGCTTGTCGAGCAGCGAGAACACGCCGCAGATGAACATCTCGCCGCGCATCTCGGCGTCGCTCTGGGCGCGGCCGAGCTCCTCCATCATCAGCCCGCGGCGCACGGCCGCGTACAGCAGCGGCCGCGCGTTGGCACCCTTGCTCGACGAGGCCAGCAGCAGCACCAGCCAGCGCTTCAGGCGAGCGTAGCCCAGCATCATGATGGCGTGGCCGAAGCTGGTGACCTCGGCGCGCAGACCGAAGGCCGGCGAGTTGAGGTAGCGCAGCAGCCGGAACGCCAGCGTCGGGTCGCGCTTGAGCACGGACTCAAGCTGACCCACGGGCTGCTCGCGGTCCACGCCCTCGATCAGCTCCATCACCACCTGGGCGTCGGTGGCTACCTTGCCGCGCGCGCTGGCGGCGGGCAGCGGGTCGTCGAAGGGCCAGCCCTGCACGGCGATGGCACCGCGCTGGAACGCCGCCTCGGCATCGGCGGCGGTGCGCACGCCGGCCGTCACCGTGCTGACCTGGCGTACCCCGGGCGCGGGCATGACGCCACCCCGGCGGTCTTCGGCAGCCTCGATCAGGATGTGGCTGAAGCAGGCCAGCACCTCGGGCGCCACCGGACTCAGCGGACGGCCCTTGATGAGCAGGATGCCGCCGGCGGCGTGCTGCTCCCGCAGCGCCCGGGCCAGCGCCGCATCGGTGGCCATGAACGACGGCACCTCGATCATCAGGTGCGGCACCGGCATCACGCGCAGCGCGGCCTGCACCAGCGACTCTCCCGCGAGGTTGAGCGACACCGGGGTGAGCCCGCTGCGGGCGGGCGCGGCGGCATCGCTGCCGGCCGGCTGCAGCGGCCGCAGCGTGAGCTTCAGGTCGCCCGCCGCTGCCGGCGCCGGCCACACCTGCTGCAGCGCCAGCTGCAACTGGGCCACGTCGGGGACGGCATCGGGCCGCACCGGGAAGACGGTCAGCCGCGTCGCCACCACGGCGCGCTGGCGATCGACGATGGGGCTGTAGCCCAGGACCACGTGGTCCAGCACGGTTTGCTCGAACATGGGGTCGTCCGGAAGAGGGGCCGGTGGGTCAGCGCAGATACTCGAACAGGCTCATCCGCTGGACGATGGAGTACGTCTTCAGCGCCGCATCGTAGCCGGACTGCCGGTTCTGGAAGTCGGAGATCGCCTCCAGCAGGTCAAGGTCCTCGGCCTCGGAACGCTCGGTCTGCGCATCGAGCTTGGCTTGCTGCACGCGCTGCTCAAGGCCCTCGATGCGGTTGAGCGCCTCGCCCGCGCGCGACCGCCACGAGGCCAGCTGGTCGCCCGCGACGTCGAACTCGGCCAGACCACGGCTCACCGTGGCCGCGATCTGGTCGCCGCTGCGGCCGGGCGTGGCCAGGTCGGCGACGACCCGGTCGAGCGCGTCGAACAGCGACACCGGGGTGCCGGGCGCGGCGGGGTCTTCGGCGGACAGCCAGGCCGAGCGCCCGTCGATGGACAGCGGCGTGGAGGTGCCGCCGGCCGCCATCAGTTGCCCGTCGGTGCCGGCGTAGGCTACGCCGCCGGGCGCGTCCACCAGCGGCGGCGTGTCCGCGCCCTGGCCGCCGAACAGGTAGCGGCCAGCGCCGTCCTGGCGGTTGGCCACGGCCAGCAGGTCGTTGCGCAGGCCGCGGATGGCCTGGGCGATGGACGCGCGATCGGCGTCGGTGTAGCTGCCGTTGCCGGCAGACATCAGCAGCTCGCGCGCCTGTGCCAGCAGCTCGCCGCCGTCGCCGAGAGCGGTCTCGGACAGCTGCATCGAGTTGCGGCTGGCGCCCAGCGCGCGCAGCTGCGCCTCGCTGCGCTGCTGCGCGGCCAGAGCGCGCTCGGCCACCGCGGCGGCGGCCGGGTCGTCGCTCGGGCGCAGCACCCGCTTGCCGCTGGTCAGGCGCTCCTGCGCCTCGGTGAGCGCCGCCTGGCGCTTCTGCAGGTTGCCGACGGAGCTCTCGTACGCGTTGTTGTTGGAGATTCGCATGGCGGTCACCGGCCGGCGACGTCGATGAGTTGCTGGAATACGGTCTGCGCCACCTGCAGCACCTTGGCCGCGGCCTGGTAACTCTGCTGGTACTGGATCAGCCGCGCCGCCTCCTCGTCGAGGTTGACCTCGGACTTGTCGGCGCGCTGCGTCTCCGCCTGCTGCGAGACGGCCTGCGAGATGGTCGAGGCCGTCTGCCCGCTCTGCACGCGCACGCCGATGTCGGCCAGCGTGTCGCTCCAGGCATCGATGGGCGTGCGCCCCCCGGTGATGGCGGCGTCGCGCAGTCCCTGCAGCGCGTTGGCGTTGCCGTTGCTGGCAGCCACCGCGCCAGCCGGTGTGGGCGCGACGCTGAGCACGTCGCCGTTGCGGGGCACGCCCTTCAGGCGCAGCGAGAAGCCGTTGATGTCGGTGCCCGCGGGCGGCAGCGTCGAGCCGGGCGTCCAGGTGGCCGAGCCGCTGCCGAGCAGCGCGCCGCCGCCGTCGCGGAGCTCCCAGGTGTAGCTGCCGCTGTCGCTGACGAAGTTGAAGGTGGCCGTGGCATCGGCAGCCAGCGGCGTGCCCGTCATGCGCAGCGAGGCCACCGCGGCGGTGCCGACGTTGGCCGGGCTGGCGCTGGCGGTCAGCGGCGACGCGGCGGCGACGTCCAGCGGATCGTCGAGCAGCGCCTCGAAGCTGCTGGCCGAGCGCGACACGGGCTGCAGCAGAAAGCGGTCGCCGGGCTGCGGCGGGGGCGCGCCGAAGGTGATGCGCATGCCGTCGACGACGTCGCCGGTGGCCACCGCGGTCTGGCGGCCGTCGCGCAGCCGCGTCAGCACCCAGGCGCCCGAGCCCGGCGCGCTCTCCTGGAGCTCGTACTCGCTGGGTTGCAGCTGCGCGAAGTCGTCGATGCCGATCGACACCGAGCCGATGAAGGCGCCGGGGCCGGAGCGCTGGTTGCCCTGGTTGGGCAGCACCTGGGGCCCGCCGATGGCGAACATCGGCTGCGACGGCACGCTGCCGGGCGGCGGCTGCAGGTTCAGGCCGAGCACATGCTGCGCGTTGACGGCACCGCCAACGCTGGCGGCGAACTGGCCCACGCGGGCGCGGGCATCCACCAGATCGTCGTTCTGGAAGCGCATCAGCCCCGCCAGGGCGCCGCCGGCCAGCAGGCCCTCGTCGAGCACGCGGCGCGTGCTGCCCTCGACCACCGCCACGGCCAGACGCGACGTGTCGGCAGCGTCCTGCTGCAGTTCCAGCTGCACCGCCTCGCGGCCCAGCACCAGCCGCTGCCCGCCGCCGATGAACACGGACATCGTGCCGTCGTCGGCCTCCATGCGCGTGACTTGCACCTGCTCGGCCAGGCGCGAGATCAGGCGGTCGCGCTCGTCGAGCACGTCGTTGGCCGGCTGGCCCAGGCCCTTGAGGTCGGCGATGCGGCGGTTGGCCTCGGCGATGCCGCTGGCCAGGCTGTTGATCTGCTGCACGCTCACGCGCATCGCGGCGGCCACGCCGCCCTGCGCGGCGTTGAGCCCGTCGTCGACCTCGCCGATGCGGTCGGCCAGATCGCGCGCCCTCGCCAGCACCACCTGGCGCGTCGAGAGGTCGTCCGGGCGGTTGGCCAGGTCGGTGAACGCGTCCATCAGCTCGACAGTGGCGGCGCCCAGGCCGTTCTCGCCGAGCTGGAACACCTGCTCCAGGCGGCGCAGCTGGGTCAGGCGGGCGGAGTCCATGGCCGCCAGCGAGCGCGCGGTGGCTGCCTCGCGCGTGAGCATGGCGTCGTGGGTCCG
>JBILSW010000165.1:0-6439 GCA_044371895.1 Rubrivivax sp. | reverse complement strand
ATCAAGGGTCTGAAGACCCACTTCAAGACCGACGATGGCTGGCTGCACGCCGTCGACGGCGTCGACATCGCCATCGGAAAGGGCGAGACGGTCTGCGTGGTCGGGGAAAGCGGCTGCGGCAAGAGCGTCACCGCCAAGACGGTGATGAAGCTCATCGACATGCCGCCGGGCAAGATCGTCGCCGGCCGCGTGCTCTGGAAGGGCCGCGACCTCGTGCCGCTGAGCCCGGACGAGATGCAGAAGATCCGCGCCAAGGAGATCGCCATCGTCTTCCAGGAGCCGATGACGAGCCTGAACCCGGTGTTCACCGTGGGCGAGCAGATCGCAGAGAGCGTGCGCCTGCACGAGGGCCTGTCGAAGAAGGCGGCGCTCGAGCGCGCGGTCGAGATGCTCAAGCTCGTGAACATCCCCACGCCGGCCAAGCGGGTGAACGACTACCCGCACCAGTTCTCGGGCGGCATGCGCCAACGCGTGATGATCGCCATCGCGCTGGCCTGCAGCCCACAGCTGCTGATCGCCGACGAGCCCACCACGGCGCTGGACGTCACCATCCAGGCGCAGATCCTCGAGCTCATGCAGGAGCTGAAGGACCGCCTGGGCATGGCCGTGATGCTCATCACCCACGCCATGGGCGTGGTGGCCGAGGTGGCGCAGCGCGTCGTCGTCATGTACGCAGGGCAGGTGGTGGAAGAGGCGCCGGTGGCCGAGCTGTTCGCGCGGCCGCGCCACCCCTACACGCAGGGCCTGATCCGCAGCATCCCGCGCATCGACACCGCAGCCACCGCCGCCGGCCACCGGCAGCGGCTCGAGGCCATCCCGGGAACGGTGCCCAAGCTGATCGCGCCGGCGCCGGGCTGCCGCTTCGCGTCGCGCTGCAAGCTCGCGCAGCCCTCCTGCACCACGGCCGATCCGCCGCTGCGCGAGATCGCGCCCGGCCACAAGGTGGCCTGCTTCCTGGCGGGGGCCGCATGAGCGAGCCCACCCCGCTGCTGCAGGTCCGCAACCTCGTCAAGCACTTTCCGGTGCGCGGCGGGCTGCTCAAGCGCGAAGTGGGCCGCGTGCACGCCGTCGACGGCGTGAGCTTCGAGCTCGCCAAGGGCGAGACGCTGGGCGTGGTCGGCGAAAGCGGCTGCGGCAAGAGCACCACCGGCCGCTGCATCCTGCGCCTGATAGAGCCCACCTCGGGCGAGGTGCACTTCGAGGGCAAGAGCGTCACCGGCGCCGGCAAGGAAGAACTGCGCGCGCTGGCGCGCGACATGCAGATCATCTTCCAGGACCCGTACGCGAGCCTGAACCCGCGCATGACGGTCGGCGCCATCATCGGCGAGGCGCTCACCATCCACAAGCTCACCAAGACGCGCGAGGCCTACGACGCGCGCATCGTCGAGCTGCTGCAGACCGTGGGTCTGAACGCCGACCACATGCGGCGCTACCCGCACGAGTTCTCGGGCGGCCAGCGCCAGCGCATTGGCATCGCGCGCGCGCTGGCGGTCAACCCCAAGCTCATCGTCTGTGACGAGGCCGTCAGTGCTCTCGATGTGTCGATCCAGGCGCAGGTGATCAACCTGCTCGAGGACCTGCAGTCGCAGTTCGGCCTGACCTACATCTTCATCGCGCACGACCTCAGCGTCGTCGAGCACATTTCCGACCGCGTGGCCGTGATGTACCTGGGCCGCATCGTCGAGATCGCCAGCGCGAAGGATCTCTACACCGCGCCGCGCCACCCCTACACCGAGGCGCTGCTGTCGGCGGTGCCCATCCCCGACCCGCAGGTCCGGCGCAAGCGCATCACGCTGCAGGGCGACGTGCCCAGCCCGCTGAACCCGCCTTCCGGCTGCCACTTCCACACCCGCTGCAGCATCGCGCAGAAGGGCCTGTGCGATGTGCAGCGCCCGGAACTCAAGGTCGTGGCGGGCAGCGGCAGCGGCAGCGGCCACCAGGTGGCCTGCCACCTGCGCGGCTGAACGGGCGTCAGCGCCGCGCGTCGCCCCAGGCCGGCAGCGTCCAGCCGGTGGCCAGCGCCAGGGCCCGCAGGCCCGTGGCGGTGGCGGCACCCAGCAGCAGCGCCGTGCCGTCGCTGGCCCCCAGCGCCATCGCCGCCGCCAGGGCCCAGCCGCCCACGAAGGCGCACACCGCATAGGGCCGGTGGTCGCGGAAGGCGGTGGGGATCTCGTTCAGCACGATGTCGCGCAGCACGCCACCGAACACCGCCGTCACCACCCCCATCAGCACGGCCACGATGGCGGGCAGGCCCTGTGCCAGCGCCAGTTGCGTGCCGCTGGCGCTGAACAGGCCCAGGCCCAGCGCGTCGGGCCACTGCATCGCGCGCTCGGTGATGGCGAAGTGACGGCGCCGCATGAAGAGCATGGCACCGGCGCTCAGGGCCAGCAGGGCCCACAGCCAGTGCGCGTGCTCGACCCAGAAGAAGGGCCGCTGGTCCAGCAGCACGTCGCGCAGCGTGCCGCCCCCGAAGGCCGCCAGGCCGGTGACGAAACACAGGCCCACCGCGTCCAGCCGCTGCCGTGCCCCGGCCAGCAGGCCCGACAGCGCGAAGGCCACGGTGGCCGCCGACTCGACGGCCACCCGCAGCCAGGGGATCAGGGATTCGGGGCTGTCCACCACCCGATGATGCCCTGCCCCGCAGCGGCGCCGGCGGCAGGCCTCGGCCCGCTGCGTGCGGCGGCCGGCTGCCCGGCGGTGGACGCCTTCGGGCGCGGCCTCAGCCGCGCGGGCAGGCCAGGTTGTCGCCGGCGGCCATCTGCTGCGCCGCGGGCTCCTCGGCCAGCGGCGCGCGGGCCAGCAAGTCGATGCTGCCGAGCATGCCCAGGGTGACGACCAGCGCCAGCCCCAGGCTGGTGGCGCGGTGCAGGAAGGCGTCGAGGGTCTTGGCGTTCATGGCGGACTCCGCGTGAGGGTGGAGGACAAGGTGTCGATGGCGTGCATCTTCGACACCCGACCCGGCCGCCGCGATCGCCCTGCGACGGGCCGGCGTTCAGCGTGGATGAACCGCGGCTGGCGCCGGCGGCCAGCGGACGAGCGCGCCGTGCCGGGGCGGCGGCGGCCAGCGCGCGGCGTCGATCGGCCCCTGCGGCGCGCCCACGCCCAGGGGCAACTGCCCCAGGGCCGTGATCCAGCCGCCATGCCCCACCAGCAGCACGGCCGTGTCGGCGGCCGCGTCGCGCTCGCGCACGAAGGCCTGCACGCGGGCCTGCAGCTGCGCCACGCACTCACCGCCACCGGGCGTGTGGTGGCGCAGGTCGGCCTCCCAGGCCTGCACCTCGGCCCAGGGCACGGCCGTCCAGGGGCGGCCGTCCCAGCGGCCGAAGTCGAGCTCGGCCAGTCGCGCGTCCACGCGGCACTCGAAGCCCCAGCGCGCCAGCCACGCCCCGACGCCTCGCGAGCGCGCCAGGGGCGACACCCACACGCGGCGCGGCAGGCCCTGACGGCGCACGGTGGCGCGGATGCGGTGCGCCAGGCGCCGGGCCTTGCGCGGGTCCACCGGCAGATCGGTGATGCCGATGCAGCGACCGGCCGCGCCCTGCGCGCGCGGGTGTCGCCAGCACCAGAGTTCGAGCACCGAAGCCGGCCTTAGCGCGACAGCGCCGCCAGCGCCGCGAGCAGCATCGCCAGCTCCACCAGCTGCTGCGTCGCGCCCAGGGTGTCGCCGGTGAAGCCGCCCAGGCGGCGACGCAGCCAGCGCCGCATGGCCAGCAGCGCCAGCGGCGCGGCCACGGCGGCGGCCAGCAGGGCATCGGCCGGCACGAACAGCGCGGCCGCGGCCACCGCGATCAGCACCCAGCCGGCGGTCACCACCAGCGTCAGCCCGTCGGCACGCTGCGCAAGCGGCTTGGCCCTGGCGTGCTCGGCATCGCCCGCATAGGGCAGCGCGGCCAGCAGCACCACGGCCGCCGCGCGCGAGACGGCATGCACCAGCGGCAGCAGCGCCAGCGCGGCCAGCAGGTCGCGCACGGCCAGCGCGTGCAGCGCCGCCACCTTCAGGGCCAGCACCGCCACCAGCGCCAGCGTGCCGTAGGTGCCCAGCCGCGAGTCCTTCATGATGGCCAGGGCACGCTCGCGGTCGGCGCTGCCGCCCAGACCGTCGAAGGTGTCGGCCAGGCCGTCCTCGTGGAAGGCGCCGGTCAGCCAGACCGTGGCCACCACGCTGAGCAGCACCGCCAGCAGCGCGCCGAAGAAGTGCGCGGCACCCCACAGCACCAGCGCCGCGAAGCCGCCCACCAGCAGGCCCACCCCGGCGAAGTGGCGGGCGCAGGCCTGCAGCCAGTCGTCCTGCCAGCGCCCGAAGCGCACCGGCACCCGCGTCAGGAACTGCAGCGCCACCAGGAACAGGCGCAGCTCGTGGGCCAGCGCGTGCATCAGGCGTCCCCTTGGCCGGCCGCGGGCGCGCGGGCGCGGTCCACGCCGGCCTCGTCGAACGAGGCCATCTGCTGCAGCAGCTGCAGCGCCGACACCAGCAGCGGCCAGGCCAGAGCGGCGCCGCTGCCTTCACCCAGGCGCAGGCCCAGGTCGAGCAGCGGCTGCACGCCCAGCTGCGCGAGCCAGCGCGCATGGCCGTTCTCCGCCGAGGCGTGGGCGAACACGCAGCCACGCCGCAGCAGCGCGTGGCCCTCGGGCGCCAGCGCCGCCGCCGCGGCGACGGCTGCGGTGGCGATGAAGCCGTCGACGACGAGCAGGCGCCGTTCGCGCCAGGACTGCAGCACCGCGCCGGCCATGGTGGCGATCTCCAGCCCGCCCAGGGCCGCCAGCGCGGCGCACGGCTCGCGCGCGTCGGCGTGGCGCTCGAGCACGCGCGCCAGCACGCGGCGCTTGTGCGCCAGGCCCGCGTCGTCCAGGCCGGTGCCGCGGCCCACGCAGTCCTCCAGCGGCAGGCCGCCCAGCCGCACCATCAGAAGGGCCGCGGCCGAGCTGTTGCCGATGCCCATCTCGCCCAGCAGCACGGCGTTGCCCGGCAGCCGCTGCACCAGCGCCGCACCCTGCGCCAGCGCGGCCTCGCACTCCTGCTTCGTCATCGCCGGGGCCAGGCTGCTGTCGGCCGTGCCGGCGCGCAGGCGCGCCGGCACCAGCTGCGGGTGCGGCGGCAGCGGCGTGGCCACGCCGCAGTCGACCACCGTCAGCGCCAGCCCGTGCTGTCGCGCCAGCACCGACACCGCGGCGCCGCCGGCCAGCATGTTGGCCACCATCTGCGCCGTCACCGACTGCGGGTAGGCGCTGACGCCCTGGGCCACCAGGCCATGGTCGGCCGCGAACACCACCAGCTGCGGCTGCTGCAGCGCCGGCCGCTCGGTGCCCTGCCACAGCGCGACCTGCAGCGCCAGGCCCTCGAGCCGCCCCAGCGCGCCGCGCGGCTTGGTCAGGTGGTCGAGCCGGTGCCGCACGCGGCGCGCGAGCGCGTCGGGGTCGTCGGTCATGCCGCCTGGGCCTCCGCCCAGACGCGCATCAGCGCGTGCAGCTGCTCCAGGCCGTCGGTCAGCGCCGCCGGCCCGGGCTGCAGGATGTCGCAGCTCTTGATCTCGTGCAGCCGGCCATCCCGCACCGCCGGCACGGCGGCCCAGCCGGGGCGCGCGGCCACGTGCTCCGGGCGGAACCTCTTGCCGCACCAGCTGCCGACGATCAGTTCGGGCGCACGGCGCGCCGGCTCCAGCGGGTCGGTGATCACGCGGTCGCGGCCCAGCGACTGCAGCGCCAGGTCCGGGAACACGTCGTCGCCGCCGGCGATGGCCACCAGCTCGCTGACCCAGCGGATGGCGCTGATCATGGGCTGGTCCCACTCCTCGAAGTAGACGCGCGGCCGCCGCGGCCAGCGCGCGGCCTCGGCGGCGATGGCGGCGTGGCGCGCCCGCACCCCGGCAATCCAGGCTTCGGCGCGCGCGTCGGCGCCCACCAGCGCGGCCACGCGCCTGAGCGTCGTGAAGATCTGCTCCACGCTGCGCTGGTTGGTGATCCACACCTCCAGCCCGGCGCGGATGAGCTTGTCGGCCAGCGCGGCCTGCATGTCCGAAAAGCCGATGACGAGGTCGGGCTCGAGGGCGACGATCTTGTCGATCTTCCCGTCGAGGAAGGCGCTGACACGGGGCTTGTCCTGCCGCGCGCGGCGCGGCCGCACGGTGTAGCCGCTGATGCCCACGATGCGCCGCTCCTCGCCGAGCAGGTACAGCCACTCGGTCGTCTCCTCGGTGAGGCTGACGATGCGTTGCGGGCCGTGGCGGGCGTCCATGGGGCCTGCTACAGGGCGGGCACGGCGATCCAGCGCGCGGCGTCGGCCGTGCGCTGGATCGTGAAGGCGTGGCCGAACCGGGCCTCCAGCGCGGCGCGCAGCGCGGCGTCGGCCGGGGCACCGTCGGCCACCAGGCGCCCTTCGGCCAGCAGCAGCACGCGGTCGGCGGCCAGGGCCCGGTTCAGGTCGTGCAGCACCACGGCCACG
>JBILSW010000315.1:0-4434 GCA_044371895.1 Rubrivivax sp. | reverse complement strand
CCGCTGGACGTTGAGGCCCTGCTAGGCTTCTTCGCACGGCGGCAGTTGCCGGGCGTCGAGCGGGTGGAAGGCCTGGTGCTGCACCGCACCCTGGCCTGGCCCGCGCCGCAGGGTGCCCTCGCCGGCTGGATCGAGATCCGCTTCGAGCCGGCGCGGCACGAGCTGCAGCTGCGCACCAGCGACAGCCTGGCACCGGTGCTGGGCGCGCTGATGCAGCGCGTGCGCCAGGCCTTCGACCTCGACGCCGACCCCGCGCGCGTGGACCCCGTGCTCGCCCTGCTGCCGCTGCCGGCGCGGCCGGGCCACCGGCTGCCGGGCTCGTTCGACGGCTTCGAGACGGCGGTGCGCGTCATTCTGGGCCAGCAGGTCACCGTGAAGGCGGCGCTGACGTTGACGGCGCGGCTGGTCGACCGCTTCGGCCAGCCGGTGGACACGCCCTTCGCCGGCCTGAACCGCCTGTTCCCCAACGCCGCCACGCTGGCCGCGGCCGACCCAGCCGCCATCGGCACCCTGGGCATCGTGCGCCAGCGCGTGAAGGCGCTGCAGGCGCTGGCGGCTGAGGTCGCCGCCGGCCGCCTGGCGCTGCAGCCGGGAGCGCCGCTGCAGGCCACACTGGCGGCGCTGCGCGATCTGCCGGGCGTCGGCGACTGGACGGCCCAGGTCATCGCGATGCGCGTGCTGGGTTGGCCCGACGCCTGGCCGGCCCGCGACATCGGCCTGATCAACGCCCTGGCCCCCCACGGCGGCACGCGCGACGCGGCCGCGCTGGCCGGCCTGGCCGAGGCCTGGCGGCCCTGGCGCGCCTACGCCGTGATGCGGCTGTGGCACTTCGTGGAGACCGGCACATGACCCGACACCCCCTCGCGGCCCAGTGCCGCATCGCCACGCCGCTGGGCGCGATGACGCTGGCCGCCACGCCGTCCGGCCTGGCCGGCGCCTGGTTCGACGCCCAGGCACACCACCCGGGTGCTCTGGCGGCGCCCGTGGACGCCGGCCACCCGCTGCTGCGGGCCGCGGCCGAGCAACTGAGCGCCTACTTCGCCGGCCGGCTCGGCAGGTTCACGCTGCCGCTGGACGCCACGGGCACGCCCTTCCAGCACGCCGTGTGGCGCGCGCTGGGCGAGATCCCCGCCGGCACCACCACAGGCTACGGCCACATCGCCCGGTCCCTGGGCCGGCCGCAGGCCGCGCGCGCGGTGGGCGCGGCGGTGGGGCGCAACCCGCTGAGCATCGTCGTGCCCTGCCACCGCGTGCTGGGGAGCGACGGCCGCCTCACGGGCTATGCCGGCGGGCTGGAGCGCAAACAGGCGCTGCTCGCACTGGAAGCGGCGAGCGTCGGCGTGGCGGCCGCGGCATGACGCGCCGCGACCTCGTCGACCTGCTGCTGCTCGGCGCCATCTGGGGCGCCAGCTTCCTGTTCATGCGGCTGGGCGCGGCCGAGTTCGGGCCCGTGGCGCTGGCCTTCGTGCGCGTGGCCGGCGCGGCGGCGCTGCTGGTACCGCTGATGCTGCTGCGGCGGCAGGGCGCGGCATGGCGCACGCACGGCGGCGCCATCGCGGGCGTGGGCGTCGTGAACTCGGCGCTGCCGTTCGTGCTGTACGCGGTGGCGGCCCTGGCGCTGACGACGGCGCTGATGTCGGTGTTCAACGCCACCGTCTCCATCTGGGCGGCGCTGATCGCCTGGCTGTGGCTGAAGGAACGGCTGGACCCGCTGCGCTGGCTGGGCCTGGCCATCGGCGTGGTCGGCGTGGTGGGCCTGAGCTGGGGCAAGGCCGATTTCCGGCCCGGCGAGCACGGCGTGAGCGCCGCGGCGGGCGTGGCCGCCTGCCTGGCCGCGACCTGGCTCTACGGCCTGGGCGCCAACGTGTCGCGGCGCCGGCTGCAGGGCGTGCCGCCGCTGGCCGTGGCCGCGGGCAGCCAGGCCGCGGCGGCGCTGGCGCTGGCCGTGCCGGGGCTGTGGCTGTGGCCCGCCACACCCCCCGGCGCCACGGCCTGGGCGGCCGCGCTGGCGCTGTCGCTGCTGTGCACCGGGCTGGCCTACATCCTGTACTTCCGGCTGCTGGCGCGCACCAGCGCGGCCGCCGCCACCAGCGTGACCTTCCTGATCCCGCCGTTCGCGCTGCTGTGGGGCTACGTGGCGCTGGGCGAGGTGCCCACGGGCGCCATGCTGGCGGGCTGCGCGCTGATCCTGCTGGGCACGGCGCTGGCTACGGGGCTGCTGCGCCGACCGGGCTGAGCCGCCGCCGCGACTCCTGCGCCGCCAGCGCATCCACCAGTTGCTGCAGGCTGGCCAGGTTGTGCACCGGCCGGAAGTCGTCGACGTGCGGCAGCATCGCGCGGATGCCGCGCGCCTTGGGCTGGAAGCCGTCGAAGCGCAGCAGCGGGTTCAGCCACACCAGCCGCCGGCAGCTCTTGTGCAGCCGTTCCATCTCGAAGGCCAGGTCCTCGGCGGCCTCGTGCTCGAGGCCGTCGGAGACCAACAGCACGGTGGCGCGCGAGCCCAGCACACGCCGGGCCCACAGGCGGTTGAAGTCGTGCAGGCTGTGGGCGATGCGCGTGCCACCCGACCAGTCCTTGACGCTGGCGGTGCACTGGGCCACGGCGACGTCGATGTCGCGCTGGCGCAGCAGCGGCGTCAGGCGCGTCAGCCGCGTGCCGAAGGCGAAGGTCTCCACCGAAGGCCCGGCCTGGCCCAGCAGGTGCGCGAAGTGCAGCAGCACGCGCGAGTAGCGCGCCATCGAGCCCGACACATCGGCCAGCACCACCAGCGGCGGCACCACGTGGCGCGGCGCGCTATGGCGCAGCGGCAGGAACTCGCCGCCCACCCGGCCGGCGGCGCGCAGCGTGGCGCGCAGGTCCAGCCGGCCCGGGCGCGGGCTGGCTTCGCGGCGGCGCGTGGGCAGCGGCAGGAACGCCGGCTTCAGCCGGGTGAGCAGGCGCAGCGCCTCGCGGAACTCGTCGCTGCTCATGGTCTCGAAGTCGGCCTTCTGCAGCCGCTCCTGGCTGCTGGCCGTGAGCGTGGCCTCGAGCTCGATCTCGGCCGGCGGCGGCGCCTTGGCCGGCGCGTCGCGGCTGCTGGGGAAGAGGGCATCGCCCAGGCGCCGGTTCTCCTTCACCGGCGGCGGCGTGTTCGTGTTCACGCGCGGCAGCAGCAGCGCGCGCATGCGGCCGGCGAGGTCCGGGTCGCGCCAGTACAGGGTAAAGGCTTGGTCGAAGAGGGCCTGCTGCTCGTGGCGGCTCACGAAGCAGGCCGAGAGCACGGCGTGGAAATCGGCCCGGCCCTCCAGGCCGGCCACCGGCAGGGCCTGCAGCGCCAGCATCACGCGGTCGGAGCCCACGGGCAGCCCGGCCGTGCGCAGCACGCGGGCGAAGTGCAGCACGTTCTCGGCGAGGCGGCCGGGGGTCTGGCCAGAGGGCAGCATGGTGGCGCTCGGGGCTTCGACAGGCTCAGCCCGAACGGAAGCTATCGCAAGGCCGGCTCCCTATCCGGCCCGGCCTGGGTCCGCACAAGGCCCAGCCCCCGTTCGGCCTGAGCCTGTCGAAGGCCTCGTCCCCGTTCGGCCTGAGCCTGTCGAAGGCCCCGTCCCCGGTCGGCCTGAGCCTGTCGAGGGCCCCGTCCCCGTTCGGCCTGAGCCTGTCGAAGGCCCCTCGCCGCCCCATCACGCCGCCGCCGCGCGCGCCTGCTCGATCAGCCGCGCCACCTCGTCGGAGCCCACGCGCGCGATGTCGTCCTGGTACTTCAGCAGCAGGCCCAGGGTGTTCTGCACGACCTCGGGGTCTAGCACCACGGTGTCGAGCTCGCGCAGCGCGCGCGTCCACTCGATGGTCTCGGCCACGCCGGGCAACTTGTACAGCTCGATCTCGCGCAGCCGCTGCACGAAGGCCACGATCTCGCGCGCCAGCCGCTCGGGCGCACCGGGCACCTTGCGGCGGATGATCTCCAGTTCACGCGCGGCATCGGGGAAGCCCACCCAGTGGTACAGGCAGCGCCGCTTGACGGCGTCGTGCACCTCGCGCGTGCGGTTGCTGGTGAGCACGACGATGGGCGGCGTCTTCGCCTTGACGGTGCCCATCTCGGGAATGGTGATCTGGAAGTCCGACAGCACCTCGAGCAGGAAGGCCTCGAAGGGCTCGTCGGCGCGGTCGAGCTCGTCGATCAGCAGCACCGGCGGCACGGGGCGGGCGGGATCGATGGCGTCGAGCAGCGCGCGCTTGACGAGGAATGCGTCGGTGAACAGGCGCGCGGCCAGTGCCGCGCGGTCGTCCGCACCGCCGCCCGACGAGGATTCGGCCAAGCGGATCTCGAGCATCTGGCGCGCGTAGTTCCACTCGTAGGCGGCGCCAGCAAGGTCCAGGCCCTCGTAGCACTGCAGCCGGATCAAGGGCCGGCCCAGCGCCGCGGCCAGCGTGCGCGCGATCTCGGTCTTGCCGGTG
>JBILSW010000164.1:0-6461 GCA_044371895.1 Rubrivivax sp. | reverse complement strand
CGTGGCCTGGGACTTCGTCGAACTGCCCGCGCTCATCAACGAGCGCTGGCTGCGCGACCGCGAGCTGCTGGACCGCTTTGCACGCCACCACGTCACCGGCGAGCCGATCGCGCCGGCCCTGGTCGACCGCATCGAGCAGGGCCTCCGGTACGACCGCATCTTCAGCCTGAACCCCGACTTCCTGCTGCCGGCCATCGTCGACATGCGGCTGCATCTGTTGGCGGACGGCAGTGGCCAGCCGATCGACCCGGTGCAGGTGGAGAAAGACACGCTGGCCGAACTGGGCATGCCCGAGGCCTGGGACCTGATCATGCGCGTGACGCACAACTTCCACTGTTTCATCGGCGCCTATGCGGCCGGTCTGTACTCGTACCTGTGGGCCGACGTGATGGCGGCCGATGCGGTGGAAACCTTCGAGCGTTCGCGGGGCGGCCTGTACGACGCCGACACCGCCAGGCGCTGGATCGAGAAGGTGCTGAGCGTCGGCCATCGGGTGGCCGCCGACGACGCGTTCCGCGACTTCGCCGGACACAATCCGGATCCGACGCCGCTTCACCGGCGTTTCGGGTTGGCCTGAGCCCGTGCCGTGAGCGCCTTCCTGCGCAACGCCTGGTACGTTGCCGCCTGGTCGCACGAAATGCAGGCGGGCCAGTTGCTTGCCCGCACGATCATCGGCGTACCGCTGGTGCTGTGGCGTACGGCTGGCGGCGCGATTGCCGCACTCGAGGACCGCTGCGTGCACCGCCACGCGCCACTGTCGCGCGGCCGACTCGAAGGCGATGCACTGCGCTGCGGGTATCACGGCTTGAAGTTCGCGCCCGACGGCCGCTGCATCGAGGTGCCCGGCATGGACTCGCCGCCGCCGGCGGCCTGCGTGCGGCGCTTTGCCGTTGTCGAGCACAGAAGCTGGGTGATGGTGTGGATGGGCGATGACGTGGCGAGCGCCGACACCGGTCTGCTGCCCGACAACTTCTCCTGCGAATCGTCCGAGTGGGCCTATGCCCCGGGCTACTTGCACTACGAGACTCCGGTCGAACTCATCGCCGACAACCTGCTCGACTTCTCGCATCTGAGCTATGTGCATGCGGCCACGTTCGGCGGCGGCGGAGACGACACACTGGCGCGCGTGCCGCCACGGGTCGAACGCCTGTCGCGCGGCGTTCGTGTGCGGCGAGACATCTCCCGGGTGCCGCCGCCCGCGTACTACCGCCCGCTCTGGGATCATGACGGCCCGGTCGACCGCTGGCTGCACTACGAATTCCTGCTGCCCGGCACGCTGCTGATGCATTCTGGCGCGCAGCCCGCCGGCATGGCCGCGGAAGACGCCGAAGGCCAGGGCACCGGCGTTCGCTTCCACAGCTGCCAGGCCCTCACCCCCGAAACGGCCACGAGCACGCACTACTTCTTCATGGAAGCACACCGCGCCGACCGCGGCGATGCAAACGTCACAAGGGCCCTGTACCAAGGCCTCTTGACAGCCTTCGAGGAAGACCACGCGATGATTGCCGCGCAATGGCGCAACCTGCAGCGTGCGCCAGACCGTCGGATGCTGCCGTTGCACATGGATGCGGCACTGACCCACTATCGGCAGCTCTACGCCGCCGCACTTCGAACTGAGACTCCGACCTGATTCACCGTGACTCGACCCCACGTTGCCTTCGCCCAGGAACCGCTGCCCGCCTACCGCGAGTACCCGCAGCCCGAGATGATCGAACGCGCACGCGCCTTCCATGCCGAGCTGCAGCGCCGCCGCACGGTGCGTGACTTCGACAGCCGGCCAGTGCCGCGCGAGGTCATCGAAAGCTGCCTGCTGGCTGCCGGCACGGCGCCCTCAGGCGCCAACCAGCAGCCCTGGTTCTTCAGCGTCATCACCGACCCTGCGCACAAGCAGCGTGTGCGTGAGGCGGCCGAGGTCGAGGAGCGCAGCTTCTACAACGAACGCGCACCGCAGGAGTGGCTGGACGCGCTGGCGCCGCTGGGCACCGACTGGAACAAGCCCTTCCTGGAAGAGGCGCCGGTGCTGATCGCCATCTTTGCGCAGAAGTACGGTATCCATGCTGACGGCGAGAAGTTCAGCCACTACTACGTGCCCGAGTCGGTGGGCATCGCCTCGGGCTTCCTGATCGCCGCGCTGCACCACGCGGGGCTGGCGACGCTGACGCACACGCCCAATCCGATGAGCTTCCTCAACAAGCTCTGCGGGCGGCCCGGCTCCGAGAAGCCCGTCATCCTGCTCGTCGTGGGCTACCCCAAGGCCGGCTGCCAGGTGCCGGTGCATGGCGGCATCAAGAAGCCGCTCGGCGCCATCGCGCACTGGATCGGAGCGGACCATGGCTGAGCAAGCTGCCGCGCGCTCGCTGGACTTCCTGGACCCTCGGCTGAAGGCCCTGTGCGCCGCCTACCTGCAGGAAGCCCAGACACCCGGGGCCTCGATCGCCATCGTCGCAGGAGATCGCGCCTACCACCTGGCCTACGGCGTGAAGTCGCTGCGCACGGGTGAGCCGCTGACGGCCACAACCGCCATCAACATCGGCTCCTGCTCCAAGGCCTTCGTCTCCGCGGCGATGGCCTCGCTGGTGGCCGACAAGCTGGCTTCCTGGGACGACCCGGTGTCGAAGTGGGTGCCCGAGTTCCAGTTGCACGACGCCGCACTGACCCGGCAGGTCACGCTGCGCGACCTCAGCGGCAACCGGCTGGGCATCCCGCGGGCGGGGCTCGTCGAGTTCGGCTTCGATCCCTCGCAGTCGGCCGCCGCGGCGCTGGAAGGGTTGCGCCACACGGCACCGGTGTGCGGCCTGCGCGAGCGGCACACCTACGTCAACGGCGGCCACACGGCCGTGGCACTGGCGGTGGGCCGCATCACCGGCAAGGGTTTCCTGCCCACCCTGCGCGAGCGCATCCTGGCCCCATTGGGCATGCACGCCACCAGCGGCGGCGTGGCGGCGCGCGACGAGTTGCCCGACCAGTCCGGCTGGCACTGCCTGGTGGACGGCCGCACCCAGGCCATCGACACGGTCCACAGCGACTGGTACCTGGGCGGGGGCGGCATGTCGGTCAGCGGTGCCGACGCCCTGCAGTGGCTGCGATTCCATCTGAACGGCGGCCTCGTCGACGGCCGGCAGATCGTGCCGCGCGAGGCGTTGTTGGAAACCCACACGCCGCAGATCGTGGCCTGGCCGCGCAAGGACATCATCAGCCTGTTCCACCCGGGCGCGCACATGGCCGCCTATGGGCTGGGCTGGGCCGTGACCGAATTGGAAGGGCACCCGCTGGTGATCCACTCAGGCGGCGACTTCGGGATCGCCGCGATGACGCTGCTGTTCCCGCGTGACGACATCGGCATCGCCTGCTACTGCAACTCTTCGGGCCGCGGGACGGTGCCGCTGCCCTATGCGCTGGCGGCGTGCCTGCTGGGCCTGAAGCCGCGCGACTGGAAGGCCTGCTTCGAAGCCGCCATGCCCGTCGGCGCGCCGGCGGCAGCGGCGGTTGCGGCATCCGGCACGACCACGGACTCCGGCATCCATGCGGGCCGCTATTCGCATCCAGCCGACGGCGAGTTGTTGATCGAACGCGACGGCAGCGGCCTGAAGGGCAACTTCCTGCGTGGCTACCGCATGGCCTTCACCGCCGCACCGGCTGGGGATCGGCGCTTCGTCATTCAGTTCCAGAGCCCGGAGTGGCGCTCCCTCACGGCCGCCGAGAAGCCGCTGCTGGTCTTCGGCGCCGACGATGGGCCCGGCACCACGGTCGATTGGGTGGTCGGGACCTTGTCGAGGAGATTCACGCGCGATGCTTGATCTCGTCATCCGTAATGGCTGCGTGGTCGACGGCAGCAATGCACCACGCCGCATGGCCGACGTGGCCGTGCAGGGCGATCGCATCGTGGAGGTCGGCACCCACGTCGGCCGTGGCAAGGAGGAGATCGACGCACGCGGCCGGATCGTGGCCCCCGGCTTCATCGACGCGCACACCCACGATGACCTGGCGCTGCTGGTCGCACCGCAGATGGCGCCGAAGATCTCGCAGGGCGTCACCACCTGCGTCTGCGGCAACTGCGGCGTCAGCCTGGGCCCGCTGCCCCGTGGCGAATTACCCGAACCGCTCAACCTGCTGGCCGCCGACGACGCGTCGCGCTTCGCCACGGCCTCCGCCTATCTGGAGGCCCTGCGCTCCACGCCCGCGGCCGTCAACAGCGTGCCCTTGCTCGGCCACTCCAGCCTGCGTGCCACCGTCATGGATCGCACTGACCGGCCCGCGAGCAACAGCGAAATCGCGGCCATGCGCGTGCTGGCGCACGACGCCCTGCAGGCGGGCTGCCACGGCATCTCCACCGGCACCTTCTACGCCTCGGCCATGCAGGCCACCACGGAAGAGGTGATCGCGGTCTGCTCGCCGTTGCGCACGCTGGGCGGCGTGTTCGCCACGCACATGCGCGACGAGATGGACGATGTGATGCGCTCCATCGACGAGACCGCTGCCATCGGCCGTGCCCTGGGGGTGATGACCATCGTGTCGCACCACAAGGTGACCGGCCGGGCCAACCATGGCCGTTCTGCGCAGACGCTGGCGCGCCTGGCCGAATTGCAGCAGACGCAGGACTTGTCGCTGGACTGCTACCCCTACGTGGCCGGCTCGACCACACTGCGCGCCGACCGCGTGGCGGTGGCCGAGCGCAGCGTCATCACGGCCTGTGCTTCGCACCCCGAACTCGTGGGGCGCGAGGTGGGGGAACTGGCGCGGGAAATGGGGCTGTCGGTGGCGGCGCTGTGCGACCGCATCAGCCCCGCCGGGGCCACCTACTGGATGATGAGCGAGGCCGACGTCGAACGCATCCTGGCCTTTTCCGACACCATGATCGGATCGGACGGCATCCCGCTGCAGAGCAAGCCGCATCCGCGCCTGTGGGGCACCTTCCCCCGCGTGCTGGGCCATTACTGCCGTGGTCGCGGCCTGTTCCCGCTGGAGACGGCGGTGCACAAGATGACCGGCCTGACAGCACGGCGCTTCGGCCTCGCCGACCGCGGCCTGGTCGCGCCCGGCATGGCCGCCGACCTGTGCATCTTCGATGCTGACCGCGTGCTTGACCAGGCCAGCTACGACGAACCCGAACGGCCCAGCGTCGGCATCGATTGGGTCGTCGTCAACGGTCAGGTCGCTTGGCGCCACGGCGAGGCCGCGGCGCTGGCCGGGCGCCTGCTGCCCCGCGCGTGATGGGGCAGCGCACGCGCTACTCGGCCTGGAGCCTGCTGGGCGCGGCCCGCACGCGCCACGCAGACTGGGCGCCGGCCTGGCGCGAGGCCGAGCCCAAGCCGCGCTACGACGTCATCGTCATCGGTGGCGGCGGGCACGGCCTGGCCACGGCCTACTACCTGGCCCAGAACCATGGCATCACCAACGTCGCCGTGCTGGAGGCCGGGTGGATAGGCGGTGGCAACACCGGGCGCAACACCACGATCGTGCGCTCGAACTACCTGTACGCCGAGAGCGCACGCCTGTACGACTTCTCGCTGCGCCAGTACGAGCAGCTGTCGAAGACGCTCAATTTCAACATCATGTTCAGCCAGCGTGGCGTGCTCACGCTCGCGCACTCGCGACATGACCTGGACGCCCAGTCGCGCTGGGCCAACGCCATGCTGTGCAACGGCATCGACGCCGAACTGCTCGACGCCCGGCAGGTGCAGGCGCTTGAGCCGCGCCTGAACTTCGGCCCGGAGGCACGCTTCCCGATCCTGGGTGGCTTCATCCAGCGCCGCGGCGGCTCAGCGCGCCACGACGCCGTGGCCTGGGGCTACGCCCGTGGCGCATCCGCGCTGGGCGTGGACATCGTGCAGAACTGCGCCGTCACCGGCTTCGTCAAGCAGAGCGAAACGGTGGTGGGCGTGGTCACGAAGCGCGGCGATGTACGGGGTGAGATCCGCGCCGACAAGGTGGCCCTGGCGGTGGCCGGGCACTCGTCGGTGCTGGCAGGCATGGCGGGCTTCCAGTTGCCCGTCACCAGCTACGCGTTGCAGGCGATGGTCAGCGAGCCCGTCAAGCCGGTGCTCAACACGGTGACCCTGTCGCCTTCGCTGGGCGCGTACTGGAGCCAGAGCGACAAGGGCGAGCTGGTGATGGGCGGCGCGCTCGACCACTTTCCGTCCTACGCCCAGCGTGGCAGCTTCGACGTCATGCAGCACGTGGTGGCCGCCACCGTGGAGATGTTCCCCAGCCTCGGCCGCCTGCGACTGCTGCGCCAGTGGGCCGGCATCGTGGACGTGGTGCAGGACAGCAGCCCCATCATCGGCGCCACGCCGGTGCCGGGCCTGTACATCAACTGCGGCTGGGGCACCGGTGGCTTCAAGGCCATTCCGGTGGGCGGCTGGACGCTGGCCCATGTGCTGGCCACGGGGCGCAGCCACGAGCTGGCCGAACCCTTCCAGCTGCAGCGCTTCCACACCGGCCGGCTGATCGACGAAGCCGCC
>JBILSW010000163.1:0-6468 GCA_044371895.1 Rubrivivax sp. | reverse complement strand
ACCAGCAGGAACCGCCACACCATGAGCGAAAGCACCGAAGACACCCTGCACCGAGGAGGCACCATCGGCCACTTGCTGGCGCGGGCCTTCCAGCGCCGCGGCAGCGCCGAGATGCTGGTGGGTGATGGCGAGCGCCTGAGCTACGCCCAGATGGCCGACCGCACCGCGCGCATGATCACCGTGCTGCAGTCCCTGGGCCTGGTGCCGGGCAGCAGCCTGGCGCTGTTGTCGCGCAACAGGATCGACGTGCTGTCGGTCTCGTACGCGGCCTACATCGCCGGGCTGCGGCTGACACCACTTTCGGCGCTGACGTCGGCAGACGACCTGGCGTTCATGCTGTCCGACGCCGAGATAGACGCGCTGCTGGTCGACGACACGCTTTTCGCCGAGCGCGGGCGGGCCATGCGTGAACGTGTGCCCACGCTGAAGCACCTGCTCTCTCTGGGTCCGCTGGACGGTGCTTTCGACGTGATGGCTGCCGCGGCAACGGCAACGCCAGCGCCGCTGACCGTGAAGGCCCGGCCGCAAGACATCGCCGTCGTCGGCTACACGGGCGGCACCACCGGGCGGCCCAAGGGCGTGGTGCACACCCATGCCACGTTGCTGGCGTCAGTGACGATGATGGCCGCTGAATGGGAATGGCCCGACGATCTGCGCATGCTCGCCGCCACGCCGGTGTCGCATGCTGCCGGCGTGATGGCCCTGCCGGTGGCGCTGCGAGGCGGCAGTTTTCACATGCTGGGCGGTTTCGTCGCCGACGCGCTGCTGGGCTATGTCGAGCGCGAGCGCATCAGCGCCACCTTCCTGGTGCCGGTGATGGTCTACCGTCTGATCGACGCTGCCCGGGCCCAGCCCCGCGACCTGTCGTCGCTGAAGACCATCTTCTACGGCGCGGCGCCCATGCTGCCTTCGCGTCTGGCCGAGGGGCTGGATACCTTCGGCCCGGTTTTCATGCAGCTCTACGGGCAGAGCGAGGTCCCGACCTGCATTGCGTGGCTGGGCAAACAGCAACACGACCTGTGCCACCCTGAGCGGCTGGCGTCCTGCGGCGTGCCCTTTGCCGACATCGAGGTGGCCTTGCTGGACGAGCAGCTGAATCCCGTACCCCGCACAGAGGTGGGCGAGATCTGCGTCCGCGGCCCCCATGTGATGGCGGGCTACTGGAAGCGGCCCGACGAAACCGCGGCGGCGCTGGCAGGCGGCTGGCTGCACACTGGCGACATGGGACGCTTTGATGCCGACGGCTATCTCTACATCGTCGACCGCAAGAAGGACATGATCATCAGCGGTGGTCTCAACGTCTTTCCGCGTGAGCTGGAAGACGTCATTGCGTCGTTGCCGGGCGTCGCCCAGGTTGCCGTCGTGGGCGTGCCGGACGAACGCTGGGGCGAGGCCGTGACGGCGCTGGTCGTGCCACAGGCCGGTGCGCAGCTGGACGCCCAGGCGCTGATCGCAGCAGTGCGTGAACGAAAGGGCGCTATGCAGGCGCCCAAGTCGGTGCAGTTTGTCGAATCACTGCCCATGACGCTGCTGGGCAAGCTGGACAAGAAGGCCCTGAGGCTGCAGATGAAGGCCGCAACATGAGCCACGTCTTCCAGCGCTACATGCTCAAGCCCTACCCCGTGGCGGTGCGCGGCGAGGGCCCCTATATCGTGGACAGCAGCGGCAAGCGCTACCTCGACGCCGCCAGTGGCGCAGGTGTTTCCAGCCTGGGTTACAGCGACACCGGCGTGGCCGATGCCATCGCAAAGCAGGCCCGAGAGCTGGCCTACGTCTACAACGCGTACTTCACCACCGAGGCATCGGAACGACTGGCTGACGCGCTGGTGGAGATGACGCCCCAGGGGCTTGACTGGGTCTTCTTCGGCTCCGGCGGCAGCGAGTCAATGGATGGCGCGCTCAAGATGGCGCTGCAGTTCCACCTGGACAACGGCCAGAGCGCGCGCCGCCGCTTCATCGCCCGCCGCCAGAGCTACCACGGCTGCGCGATGGGCGGGCTGGCCGTGTCGGGCAATGTGGTGCGGCGCATGCTGTTCGAGGACGTGCTGATGCCGGCCGACTTCGTGTCGCCCTGCTATGCCTACCGGGACCAGCAAGCCGGCGAGACCGATGCAGCCTACGTGGCGCGCCTCGCGCAGGAACTTGAGGCCACCATCCAGCGGGTCGGGCCCCACACGGTGGCTGCCTTCATCGCCGAGCCCGTGGTCGGCGCCACGAACGGTGCCGTGCCCGCGCTGCCCGGATACTTCAAGGCCGTGAAGGCCGTGCTCGACCGCTACGGGATCCTCTTCATCGCCGACGAGATCCTCACGGGCGCCGGCCGCACGGGCACCTACCTGTCCATCGAGCAGGACGGCGTCACGCCCGACATCGTCACGCTGGCCAAGGGCCTGGGCGCGGGCTACCAGCCCATCTCGGCCATCGTCGTCGCGGGTCGTGTCTTCGACACCATTGCCGACAAGCGCGGTTACTTCATACACGGGCACACCTACAACGCCAGCGCCACGCCCTGTGCTGCGGCCCTGGCCGTCATCACGGCCATCCGTGAGCGCCACCTGCTTGAACGCGTGCAGACCATGGGCCAGCGGCTGCGCGCGGCCCTGGCCGAGCGGTTCGCGAACCACCCACATGTCGGCGACATCCGCGGCCGCGGCCTGCTGCTTGGCCTGGAGTTGGTGCGCAACCGCCAGACCAAGAGCACCTTCGACCCCCAACTGATGCTGTGGGGCAGCGTGCAGCGCGAGGCCATGAACCGCGGACTGATCTGCTACCCGATGGGCGGCACCGCCGACGGCATGAACGGCGACCACATCCTGCTGGCACCGCCCTTCATCATCGACGACGCGCAGGTGGGCGAGATCGTCGACAAGCTGGCGGCTGGGCTTGACGCCGCGCTGGCTGCGCTACCTGTAGAGGCACGGCGCTGAAGCGCGGGCCGCTGCTGCTGTACGCCGCGGGGTCGGTGGGAACGGGGCTGTTCTCATCGGTCACTGGCGTTCTGCTGCTGTTTTTCATGACCGACACGCTGGGCATTGCGGCGGCCACGGCCGGCGTGGTGCTTTTCGTCCCGAAGCTTTGGGATGTGGTCTTTGACCCCTTGGTCGGCATCGCCTCCGACCGCACGCGCAGCCGCTGGGGCCGGCGCCAGCCCTACCTGCTGGTGGGCGGCACACTCTCGGCGCTTGCCTTCTTCGCCCTGTTCAGCGTGCCCGACCTGGCCTCGGCGCAGGCGCGCGCGTTGTGGGTGGGCGTCATCTTCTTCGTGGGCATGAGCGCCTATGCACTCTTCGCCGTGCCCTACGCGGCCATGCCGGCCGAGATGAGCGACGACCCGCACGAGCGCACGGTGATCATGTCCTGGCGCATGGGCTTCGTGCTGCTGGGCACCATTGCCGGTGCTGTGGCCGGACCGATGTTGGTGCAGGGCGCCGGCGGCGGCCGCGAGGGTTACCGCACCATGGGTGCGGTGCTGGCCGTGCTGATCGCGCTGGCGATGCTGACCACAGCGTTCAGCGCACGTCGCTTCCCGATGCGCCCGGCCAGCAACCACACGATGCCCGCCCGCGAACAGCTGCGCCTGGCGCTGGCCAACCGTCCTTACTTCGTGCTGCTGTTGGCCTATGTCCTAATGCTGGCCGGCAATGGCGCCATGGCCGCGGCCGCACCCTACTTCTGCGTTCACGTTCTGGGCGGCAAGCCTGACTTGGTGGGTCTGGTGTTCGGCTGCCTGTTGCTGGCCGCGATTGCGTCGATGCCGCTGTGGGTGGCGGCGGCCCGCCGCTTCGGCAAGCCCGGCTGCGCCATCGCCGCAGCGCTGGTGTTCGGCGCGGCACTGGCCCTGATGGCCGTGATCGACCGCGCCTCGCCACCGCCGCTGCTTTATGCGCTGTGCGCTTTGGCGGGGATGGGCTTTGCCGGCACGCAGCTGCTGCCCTTTTCGATGCTCACCGACGTCATCGAGCGCGATGCGCAGCGCAGCGGCCTGCGGCGCGAAGGCAGCTTCACGGGCCTCTTCATCGCTGGCGAAAAGGCCGGCCTGGCCCTGGGGCCGCTGATCACCGCGACCGTTCTGAGTGTGTCGGGATTCATGCCGTCTGCCGATGGCGCTGCCGTGCAACCTGCATCGGCGCTGGTCGGCGCCGGGCTGGCGTTTTCGCTGGTGCCTGCAGCCTTCGTTCTGGTCGGCGGGTTGGTGCTGCGGCGCTACCGGTTGTGAAGGCCCACTCCGGCTCCGGCGACGGCAAGGGCTGACAACACCCGCCACTGACGAACAGCGGCCGTGCGGGTGCGCGTCGCTCGCTGATCATGACAACGCGTCAGTCTTTGTGCGGGATCACGTGCACGCGGCGGATGCAAGCGCCTTCGGTCTCGTAGATCACCGCGATAGGGTCGCGCGGTCCATCCACGTGGTGCAACAGGTGCTCCAGATCGATCACGTGGCGGCCCACCACCATGCGCTGCAGGATGTGCGCCTGCAGCCGCGGCGAGCGGCGCCACAACTGCGAGTAGGCCTCCCGAAAGGCAGCCAGCCCGCGCAGCTTCACCTCGCCGTTCCAGGGCACAAATTCGCAATCGGGGTGGTAGCAGCCGAGGAAGGCGTCGATGTTCTGAGCGTTGTAGGCCTCGACTTGGGCCTGCACGATGGCTTCAGGTGCCTTCACGCCGCCGCCCCAGTTGGGTACCCGTGGTAGCCACAATGAGCACGGCGATGGCCACCTTGAACGGCGTATCAACGTCCATGGACACCCCGGCGATCTGCAATTGTGATTTGGTGAACAGCGTCAGGCCGACCGCGAATTCGTTGCTGATGTTGTGCGTGAGGATGGCCGCCCAGACGCTGCCGCCGGTCTTGAAGTAGACATAGGCGATGAGGATGCTGGCAACGATGGTACCGGCGAGGAACTGCAACTGGTTCAGCGCAAATCCACCCCAGCTTCCGCCCTTGAGCAGGGCCGGGTTGCCCGAGGCGATGGACGGAATCTCGCGTGGGAAATGCCACAGCCCCCACAACACGCCAATGACCACGCAGGCCAGCAACGGGTTGGCCAGCTTCTCCACGAGCAGGGGGAACATGAAACCACGCCAGCCCAACTCTTCCAGCAGCCCGCCAGGCCCGAGAAACGGCGCCACGATCATGAACCCGAAGATGGCAAAGGGCGTGCTTCCGTAGCGCTGCAGCATGCCGGTCAAGCCCGAGTTGGGCTCGCGCAGCACCAACACGATCAGCAGGAAAGCGACCGCTGCCAGGTAAACGGCAAACAGCGTCGCATAGACCATCATGCCTTGCCGCCAGGTGACACCTTCGCGCCAGAAACGCAGGCGGTCGAACAGGTCGCGCAGGCCTTTGCGACCCCAACCCAGCGCCACGATGATGAGCGCCGCGGCCGTCGGCGCAAAAGGGAACAGGTACCCGGTCCAGAGTATCGGGTTGTCCAGCACCTTCGGGAACACGCTGATGATGTTCGGGTGCCAGGGATTGGTGCGCATGTCCTTGAAGATGGCGCCCATGGCGCCGGGGTCCAGCAGGCGGACCGCGGTCACGATGGCGCCCAGGACGAAGGCCAGGACGTAGAACGTGAGCAGTGGTCGGCGGCGGATGAGGTCGGTCATGGTGCGGGCTCCCATCGGCTCAACGGCCATCGTGCGCAAACCCCGACAAGCCGTGTCGGTCTTGGGCGCCAGCGTGCGTTGAACCCGTCGGCAATGGAGTCTGCACCATGGAACCACTTCGGCGCGCCCGACTGCGCGAACTCGGCATCGTTGTCGGCGCCCTGCCCTGCGGGCCGCTCAACGCCATCACGGATGTGGCCGGTGTGGGGGTGGGCCAGGTCACGCTGATCGATGACGAGCCTCATGTGGTCCGCAGCGGAGTCACGGCCATCGTGCCCCTGCTGGGCCAGCTCTGGCGGGCCGGCTGCTTTGCCGGCTTCGACCGCTACAACGGCTTCGGCGAAGTCACGGGCACGCACTGGATTGCCGAGGCCGGGCTGCTGTCGTCGCCCATCGTCCTGACCTCGGCCTTCTCCATCGGCGTAGTCCGCGACACGCTGCTGGCCCTGCCCTTTGTGCACGGAGTGCCCGAGCGCTGGCATCAGCCTTGCGCGGCAGAGACCTACGACGGCGTTCTCAATGACGGCCTGGCCGCGCCGGTGAGGCGCGAACATGTCGAGACGGCCATCGCAGCAGCCGCAGCGGGGCCGGTGGCTGAGGGCGCGGTGGGTGGCGGCACCGGCATGATGAGTTTCGAGTTCAAGTCGGGCATCGGCACGGCATCGCGCCGGGTGCGCGCGGCCGGGCAGGCCTACACGGTCGGCGTGCTGGTGCAGTCCAACTTCGGCAACCGCCGCCACTTGACGGTGGACGGCGTGCCCGTGGGGCGTGAACTCGGCTACCACGTCACGCCAAGCCCGCAGCGCCGCGACGACGGCGAGGCCGACGAAACCAAGGGCTCCATCGTCATCGTCGTGG
>JBILSW010000162.1:0-6473 GCA_044371895.1 Rubrivivax sp. | reverse complement strand
AATTGCTGTCCGAACTGACCATGAACAGCACGTTGTCGCCGGGGCGGAAGGCCAGGTCGAAGTTGCCGGTGGCCTCCAGCACGCCCATGGCGCTGGCGGCGCCGCTGGAGGGGTCGATCTTCCACAGGTAGCTGGTCTCGCCGATCTCCCCGTTGGCGCCGTACAGGAACTTGTCGGCCGGGTTGTAGGCCAGCGCGTACATCTTGTCGATCTGCAGGTTGCCGATCAGCGTGGCCGCGCCGGTGACCGGGTCGATGCGGTACAGGTTGTTGAGGCCGCCGAACGATGCCGCGGTGCTGCCGTACAGCACGCCGAGTCCGTTGTCCCAGGCGAGGCTGACGATGGACTCGGGCGCACCTGTGACGGCCACGGTGCCCAGCACGGCGCCGGTGGCGGCGTCGAAACGGAACAGGGTGTTCGACGCCTCGCTCACCCCCCACACCGAGGTCGTGTTGCCGCTGCTGGCCAGATCGGCGATGCCGCCCGTGCCGGTGCCCGGGCCGGCCGTGGCTGCCCCGGTGGCCTGGTTCATCAGGTACAGCGGCGTGGCACTCGGGTAGACGGTGCCGTAGAGGTCTGCGGCCGCCTGGGCCGGGCCCGCCAGGGAAGCGGCGAGGGCGGTCGCGGCAGCGGCCCGACGGTAGTGAGTCTTGTGCATGATGGGTCTCCTGTCCCGGGTTGCGATCGACGGGACCGGAATCTAGGCAGGCGGTACCGGCAAGACCAGCCTCCAAAGAGGGGAGGCCCTCACCAGGGGGTGGTGTCGCGGCTCTGGCCGCAGCGCCCGACCAGCCCGGCAAGCCTGCTTTCGTTCCCGACCCGCTAGCCAGCGCCGCCGCCACCAGCGGCACGATGCTGACGGCGTTGCTGGCGTGCGGCACGGCGTCGCTGCTCCACAACCGGCCCACGCCGGCGGCGCGCACAGCGTCGAGCGCGTCGCCGACGAACAGCGCGTGCGTCACAGCCGCATCCACACTGGCGGCGCCGGCCGCCAGCGCCCCCTCGGTCGCGCTGACGAGCGTGCGGCCGGTGCTGGCCATGTCGTCCAGCAGCACCACGACCCGGCCCTGCACCGGCGCGCCGTGCAGCGCCACAGTGACATCGCGGTCGCCCCGCCGCTGCTTCAGGCACACGGCGTGGTCCAGGCCCGCGGCGGCGGCAGCGGCGCGCACCCACTGGCCGGCCTCCTCGTCGGGCGCCAGCAGCAGCGCACCGGGCACCACCTGCGCCACGTGCTGGCCCAGCAGGCCGGCGGCCGACAGCGCCACGCCGCGGCGGCCAGGCACCACCTCGTCCATCGTGGCCACGCGGTGGAGGTGCGGGTCCACCGTGATGACGGCGTCGAAGGCCGCCGTCAGCAGCCGGCCCAGGTGGCGCTGGCTCACGACCTCGCCCGGCGCGAAGGCCATGTCCTGGCGCATGTAGGCCAGGTAGGGGCACACCAGCTCAAGCCTCGTGCAGCCCAGTTCCCGCGCGCCGGCCGCGGCCAGCAGCAGCGGCATCAGCTTGGGGTTGGGCTGGTGAAGGCCGCGCAGCAGCACCACGCGGCCCGGCAGCGTCGGCGGCAGGCGCAGGCGCGTCTCGCCGTCGGGGAAGGCATGGACCTCGATGCACACGGCCGCGCAGCCCAGTGCGGCCGCCAGACGCTGCGCCAGCGCGGCCTCGTCGTCGAAGTGCAGCACGAGGCCGGGGGGCGTCATGCCGATTCCGGCTGCAGGCGCTCGGCCACCAATTGCCGCAGGTGCTCGGCCAGCGCGCGGCGGTCGGCATGCGCCGTGGCCACGGGCGGCAGGATCTCCACGTGCACCGCCAGGCCGCGCGCCGAGGCCATGCGCCAGACCGCCTGCAGCAGCGTGGTCTCGCCCAGGAACTGCGCCGCCGTCGCCACGTGCTCTTCGGGCGTGGCGTAGCGCAGCACCACCGGCTGCACCGGCGTGGCGGTGGCGATCGCCGCCTGCAGCAGGTTGGCGTGGAACGGCAGCGGCACGTCGCCCGCGCCGGTGGTGCCCTCGGGGAACACGGCCACGGTCTCGCCGCGCTGCAGCGACTCGGCCATCGCGTGCACCACGCGCAGCGCGTCACGCTTGCGCTCGCGCTCGATGAACAGCGTGCCGGCGTTGCGGATCAGCCAGCCGAGCAGCGGCCAGGCCAGCACGTCGGCCTTGGAGACGAAGCGTGCCTGCGGGATGGCGGCGTGGATGGCCGCGATGTCCAGGAAGGACACGTGGTTGGCCACCACCAGCGTGGCCCCGGGGCGCGGCGCGGTGCCGCGCACGTGCAGCGCCAGCCCCAGGTGGCGGACCAGCGCCGCCGACCACCAGCCGATGCGCGCGTGGCGCCCGGCCTCGTACAGGCCCGGGAAGCGCGTCATCACCGCCATGCCATGCAGCAGGTGCAGGAAGCAGCGCAGCAGGCGCGCCAGGGCGATGGCGCCGCGCATCAGCCGCCAGCCGCGCGCTCGAAGGCCGGCGTGCCGGCCACCAGCGTGACGCGCACGCGCCCCGGCAGCGCCATGCCGGTGTGGGCGAAGGCGAACGGCGTGTGCTGGCCCTGGCTGGCCAGCATGCCGGGCCGCAGCGCCCACTCCTCGGCCGGGTCGAAGACGCACAGGTCGGCCACGCCGCCTTCCACCAGGCGGCCCGCGCTGCCGGCCAGCGAGCCCACGGCGTCGCCCAGGATGCGGACGGGATCGCAGGTCACGCGCGCCAGCGCCGTGTGCAGCGGCAGGCCGGCGTCACGGCCCCAGCGCAGCGCCAGGCTGAGCAGCAGCTCCAGGCCCGTCGCGCCGGGCTCGGCCTCACCGAAGGGCAGGTTCTTGGCGTCCTCGGCCACCGGGTTGTGGTCGGACACGAGCGCGTCGAGAGTGCCGTCGGTCAGCCCCGCGCGCAGCGCGTCGCGGTCGGCGCCCTGGCGAAGCGGCGGCACCAGGCGCATGTCGGGGTTGAAGAAGCCGATGTCGCCGTCGGTCAGGTGCAGCGAGTTGATGCTGACGTCGGCCGTGACCGGCAGGCCCTGGGACTTGGCCGCGCGCACCAGCGCCACGCCGGCGGCGCTGGACAGCCGGCACAGGTGCACGCGCGCCTGCGTGGCCCGCACCAGCTCGAGGATGGTGTGCAGCGCGATGGTCTCGGCCACCACCGGCACCCCCGACAGGCCCAGGCGCGTGGCCACCGCGCCCGAGGCGGCCACGCCGCGGCCCAGCGCGGCGTCCTGCGGCCGCAGCCACACCGTGTAGCCGTAGGTGGCGGCGTACTGCAGCGCGCGCATCAGCACCAGCGTGTCGGCCAGCGGCACGTCGGCCTGCGAGAAGCCCACGCAGCCGGCCTCGGTCAGCTCGGCCATCTCGGTGAGCGTGGCGCCCTTCAATTCGCGCGTCAGCGCGCCCAGCGGGAACAGCCGACAGCGGCTGAGCTTGCGGGCGCGGAACTTGAGCATCTCCACCAGGCCGGGCTCGTCGAGCACGGGGTCGGTGTCGGGCGGGCAGACGAGGCTGGTCACGCCGCCGGCGGCGGCCGCGGCGAGCTCGCTCTCGAGCATGCCTTCGTGCTCCTGCCCGGGCTCGCGCAGTCGCGCGGCCAGGTCCACCAAGCCGGGCGCCACCACCAGGCCGGTGGCGTCGATCACGCGGTCGGCCGTGAACCCGACCGCCGTACCGATGCCAACGACGCGCCCTGAGGCGATGGCCACGTCGGCCGTCTCGTCGCGGCCGCTGGCGGGGTCGACGACGCGGCCGTGGCGGATGAGGATCTTCATGCCTGGTTCCCGGCGATCGTGCTCATCACGGCCATGCGCACGGCGATGCCGAAGGTCACCTGCGGCAGGATCACGCTGTGCGCGCCGTCGGCCACGGCGCTGTCGATCTCCACGCCGCGGTTGATGGGCCCGGGGTGCATGACGATGCAGTCGGGCCCGGCCAGCGCCAGCTTCTCGGGCGTCAGGCCGTAGTGCTTGAAGAACTCGCCGGCGCTGGGCAGCATGGCGCCGCTCATGCGCTCGTTCTGCAGACGCAGCATGATGATCACGTCGGCGCCGCGGATGCCCTCGGCCATGTCGTGGCACACGCGCACGCCCATGCCGGCCAGATCACCCGGCACAAGGGTCTTCGGGCCCACGGCCCGGATCTCGGGCACGCCCAGGGTGGTGAGAGCGTGGATGTCGGAGCGCGCCACGCGCGAGTGCACGATGTCGCCGACGATGGCCACCGTCAGCTGCGTGAAGTCGCGCTTGTAGTGGCGGATCGTGTACATGTCGAGCAGGCCCTGCGTCGGGTGCGCGTGGCGCCCGTCGCCGGCGTTGACGACGTGCACGTGCGGCGCCACGTGCTGCGCGATCAGGTAGGGCGCGCCGCTCTCGGCATGCCGCACCACGAACATGTCGGCGTGCATTGCGCTGAGGTTGGCGATGGTGTCGAGCAGGCTCTCGCCCTTGGCCGTGCTGCTGCGGGCGATGTCAAGGTTGATGACGTCGGCGGAGAGGCGTTTGGCCGCGATCTCGAAGGTGGTGCGCGTGCGCGTGCTGTTCTCGAAGAACAGGTTGAACACGCTCTTGCCGCGCAGCAGCGGCACCTTCTTCACCTCGCGGTCGTTGACGCTGAGGAAGGTGCCGGCGGTGTCGAGGATCTGCGTCAGCACCGCGCGCGGCAGGCCCTCGATGCTGAGCAGGTGGATCAGCTCGCCGTGGCTGTTGAGCTGCGGGTTGCGCTTCATCAGCATCAGGCCGGCTCCACGCTGAAGGTGAAGCGGCCGTCGTCGGCGCGCGCCAGCGCCAGCTTCTGCGCCGCCGGCAGCACGATGCGCGCGGCCGCGAAGGCCGCGGAGATGGGCAGCTCGCGGCCGCCGCGGTCCACCAGCACGGCCAGCTGCACGCTGGCCGGGCGGCCGAAGTCGTAGAGCTCGTTGACCACGGCGCGGATGGTGCGGCCGGTGTAGAGCACGTCGTCGACCAGCACCAGGTGCGCGGCGTCGATCTCGAAGGGCAACGCCGTACGGCCGGCGCCCGAGGCCAGCCCGCGCTCGGCGAAGTCGTCGCGGTGCAGCGTGCTGCTGATGACGCCGGCCATGCCGGGCAGGCCCAGGTCGCGCTGCAGCCGCTCGGCCAGCCAGGCGCCGCCGCGCCAGATGCCCACCAGGCGCGACTCGGGCCTCAGCAGCAGCCGCACGCCGGCCAGCAGCTCGGCGTACAGGGACTCGGCGTCAAGCTGCAGCATGGTGTTCGCGGAAGTACTGCTCGAGCAGGACGGCAGCCGCGGCTGCGTCGGCCGCGTCGCCGCGCGCGCCGCCCGACAAGGCCTCGGTGGTGCTGTAGCGCTCGTCGACTAGGTGAACCGGCAGGCCGAAGCGGCCGCCCAGGCGGCGCGCGAAGCGCTCGGCGCGGCGCGTGTTCTCGTGCGCGGCGCCGTCGGGGTGCAGCGGGATGCCCACCACCAGCGCCGCCGGCAACCACTGCCGGATCAGCGGCTCGGCCTTGGCGAAGACGGCGTCGCCCTCGGCCAGCAGCGTGGCCAGGGGCTGCGCCCGGCGCAGCAGCGTGTTGCCCACCGCCACGCCGGTGCGGCGCGTGCCGTAGTCGAACGCCAGCAAGGTGACCGCCACCGACACTTCAGGGGCGCCTCAAGCAGCCGCCGCGGACGAGCTCTGCTCGGCCGCTGGGGGCGCCACCCTGAGGGGGTGCGCCGCAGGCGCTACGGGGGGGAACCTATGCATGCCCGGCCTCGGGGGACAGCATGCGCGGGTCGATGCCCAGCAGCGACACCGCCTTGTCGTAGCGCTGCGGCACCGGCGTGTCGAAGATGACGGCCGGGTCGGCGCCCACCGTGAGCCAGCCGTTGCGGCCGATCTCGTCTTCCAGCTGCCCGGCACTCCAGCCGGCGTAGCCCAGCGTGACCAGCACGCGCTTCGGGCCGGCGCCGCCGGCCAGGGCCTCGAGAACGTCCTTGCTGGTCGTCATCTCCAGGCCGCCGGGCACCGACAGCGTCGAGTTGTAGGGCGACTCGGCGCCCGTGGGCTCGTGCAGCACGAAGCCCCGCTCCGTCTGCACCGGGCCGCCAAAGAACACCGGCTGCGCCGCCAGCTCGGCGCGGTGGTCGATCTTGAGCTCAATCTTCTCGAACAGACTCTTGAGCGTGATGTCGATGGGCTTGTTGATGACCAGGCCCAGCGCGCCCTTCTCGGTGTGCTCGCAGAGGTAGACCACCGTGCGCTCGAAGGTCTCGTCGGCCATGCCCGGCATCGCGACCAGGAAGTGGTTCGTCAGGTCGATGCGCGCGGGAGCGGGCTTGACGGGCTCAGACATGCGCAGGATTCTAGGTCGTGCGGCACACTCCCGGCCCTGCCATGACACCTGCCCGCCTGCCCGCTCCGCACCCCGCCAGAGGCCCGGCCGACAAGCCCCTGGCGCGCGCGCTGGTGTGGCTGCGCCGTGACCTGCGCGTCGACGACCACGCCGCGCTGCACCACGCGCTGACGAAGGCGCGG
>JBILSW010000161.1:0-6474 GCA_044371895.1 Rubrivivax sp. | reverse complement strand
GAACCATGTGCGCACCTGGGTCACGGTGTCGGCGTCGGCCTTGCGAAGCCGCCTTTCCACGATCTGCAGCACGCACTGCGCGTCGACGATGGCCTTGTCGATGCGCGCCTGCGCCATCGCGTCGCTGATGTTGGCGAAGCCGGCGGGGCGCGCTGCCGGCAGCGTCATCTGCCAGCGGCTGATGGCGCCGAGCTTGGGGGTGGCGGTGCCGGCGGTGTCGAACTCGGCGTCCAGCAGCGCCAGCATGTTGCTGGTGTTGCGCCGGTTGGCTGCCAACGACTTGACGCCGCTGATGTGAACGTACTTCCAGTGCTCCCATGCCGCGCCCACGGCGCCGCGCGTCTTCTCGTTGCGGTTGGCCTGGTAAGCGGTAATGGCGCGATCGACGGCCTTCAACTGCTCGCTACGGAAGCGGCCGAAGACCGAGGTGCCTTCGGTCCAGTCCTTCAAGGTCGGGATCATGCGTACCCTGCTCTATGCTGTATGCGCAGCCCGGGATGCTCCGACATCAGGGGCGGTATGTCACTGGCAGAATTCCCGACCTGACCTGAAGCTCGACCCGTCTACCCGGTGCAGAGGCCGGTGGCCACTGGGCGCTGGTGGGCGCCGGTGGGCGCTGGTGGGTGCTGTGTCGCTGTGTCGCTGTGTCGCTGTGTCGCTGTGTCGCTGTGTCGCCAGCAACGCCGCGGCCGACAGCCAGCCAGGTCAATGCCGCCGGGCAGGTGGAGCTGAAGCTCAAGACGCCGTGGCGCGACGCGACGATGCACCTGGTGACGAGCCCGCTGGAGTTCATGCAGCGGCTGGCTGCGTTGGTGCCGAGGCCGCGGCTGCACTTGATCCGGTTTCAAGGGGTGCTGGCGCCGAACGCCAGACTTCGATCGTCCGTGGTGCGCAAGGGGCCGCCCGTGCCGCAGGGGCCCGCCGCCGAAGCTGCTTTGGTCGCCGAATGCGAGGTCGAGACCGCCGAGGCTCAGCCTCACCGCATCAGCTGGGCGCGGCTGCTCAAGCGGGTCTTTGGCATCGACATGCCGCACTGCCCCAACTGCGGCGGCGGCAGCGAGCTGAAGATCATCGCGGCCATCCTCGAGCGGCCGGTGATCGAGAAGATCCGTATCCGTCCGGCGAACTCATCTTGCGGTGGTGAGGTGGCGCAAGGATGCTCGTGTCCGCGTCACTTCATCGCGGACACATGGACACTTCAGGAATCGAGTTACCGAGCAGGCGGACACGGCGGCGGCATACGCCGGAGTTCAGGGAGCAGGTTGTGCAGGCATGTCGGCAGCCCGGCGTGTCGATCGCAGCCGTTGCATTGGCCAATGGTCTCAACGCGAACATGGTTCGCAAGTGGGTGATCGACGCCGAGGCAAGGCCTGCGCGGTCGCCGGCCGCAGACCTGGGCGCGCCAGCGCCGGACGACGACAAGCCAACGCCGAGCGCGCCACCGTCGTTCCTGCCGTTGGCACTTCGTGCCCCTGCGGCACCGATGCCTGCCGATGAGATCCGCATCGAGCTGCAGCGCGGCGCCCCCGCCATCAAGGTGGCCTGGCCGTCAACCGCGGCGGCAGACTGTGCGGCGTGGCTGCGTGAGTTGCTGCGATGATCCGGGTCGACGCCTGGTGGCTGGCCGTACAGCCCCTGGATATGCGCGTGGGCACCGAGGCTGCGCTGGCACGCGTGGTCCAGGTCTTCGGCCAGGCCCATCCGCACCACGCCTACCTCTTCGCGAACCGGCGCGCCAGCCGCATGAAGGTGCTGGTGCATGACGGCATCGGTGTGTGGCTGGCCGCGCGGCGCCTGAACATCGGCAAGTTCACCTGGTCCAACGATGCGACGAGTACGCTGCAGCTGTCGGGTGCGCAGTTCGATGCCCTGGCGCTGGGATTGCCCTGGCAGCTGGTTGGCGAGGCCGGCATCATCCGCGTGATCTGATTCGAGATCACCGGCCTGGCCGGCTGCAATTGCCGGATGTGCCGATGCGCGTTGTTCGCAGGTTAGGCACCATTGCTGTCCATGATCAGCGCGCAGCAACTGGACGCCCTGGACCCGCAGACGCGGCAGGCGGTGCAGTCGCTGCTGGCACAGGTCCAGCAGCGTGATGCCGAGATCGCCTTCAAGCAGGCGCTGATCGACAAGCTCACGCACGAGATGGCGGTGCTCAAGCGGCTGAAGTTCGCCGCCACGAGCGAGCGCTTCGCCAGCACCCTGGCGCCCGAGCAGCGCAGCCTGCTGGAGGAGACGCTCGATGCCGACCTGGCTGAGCTCGCACAGGAGATCGAGCGCGAGCGCGGCAAGGCCGGCGACAAGGACAAGACCGACAAGAAGACGCCCAAGCGCACCCCGCTGCCGCCGCACCTGCCGCGCCACGACGTGGCGCACGAGCCCACGGACACCAACTGCCAAGCCCCGGGCTGCGGCCAGGCGATGCAGCGCATCGGCCAGGACGTGGCCGAGAAGCTGGACTACCAGCCGGGTGTGTTCACGGTCGAGCGCCATGTGCGCGGCAAGTGGGCCTGCCGCTGCTGCCAGAAGCTGGTGCAGGCGCTGGCCGAGGAACTGCGCCGCCACGCGGTGCTGCACGCCGACGAGACGCCGGTGGCCATGCTCAAGCCCAAGAACCTGCGCGACGGCAAGACGCACAAGGCCTACATCTGGACGTACTGCACCACCAGCGCGAACCAGACCAAGGCGGTGGTGTTCGAGTTCAGCGAGACCCGCGCCGGCGAGAACGTGCGCGAGTTCCTCAAGCTCGACACGCCCCAGGCCTGGCAGGGCACGCTGGTGACCGATGGCTTCAGCGGCTACAACGCCACCACCGCCAAGGGCGCGACATCGGCGCAGTGCATGGCGCATGCCCGCCGGAAGTTCAACGACCTGTGGGCCAACCACCGCAGCGAGGTGGGCCGCAAGGCGCTGCGGTACCACCAGTGTCTGTTCCGGATCGAGCGCGAGACCGAGCAACTGCCCAGCGACGAGCGACAACGGATACGCCAGCGCAAGTCACGACGGGTGCTGGCAGTCTTCCGCCGCTGGCTGTTGGCGCAGCGGCAACTGGTGCCGCCCGGCTCGGCCACGATGAAGACCATCGACTACAGCCTCAAGCGCTGGAAGGAACTCACCCGCTTCCTCGACGACGGCGATGTGCCGATCTCCAACAACTGGGTGGAGAACCACATCCGGCCGATTGCCCTCGGGCGGTCGAACTGGCTGTTCGCCGGCAGCCTGCGAGCGGGCAAACGCGCAGCGGCCATCATGAGCCTGCTGCACTCGGCGCGCATCTACGCGCACGACCCCTACGCGTACTTCAAGGACGTGCTCGAGCGGCTGCCGACGCACCCGGCCAACCGCATCGACGAGTTGCTGCCGCACCGCTGGTCGCCTGCCTCCTGAAGAACGGCGGCCTGCCGGCGGCCGGCGTCAAGATGACTTGGCCGGACGCTTACGAAGATCCTGAACCCACCTCGGGCTGAGTGCGGACGCAGGGCCGTCCCTGCGGACGGATTTGCGCCTCACGAAGGGCCCGAGCTCTGCGACGGCGCGGCCTGCAAGGCTGGGCCCGCAACCACCGCCCAGGGGCCGGGCGCGCGAGACGTGGCAGGACTGAAGCCGTCTGAATCTGGCATGGCGCGCGCCGGAGGTCATCAACACAACATCCGCGGGCCGCAGCCACGATCTCACTGTCGCAGACAACCAGACAACCCGTCCTGCCTGGTCGCGACCCAGTCGCCGGACTTTGCGGGGGCGTCTGAAATGCCCAGGGCTCTTCGTTCAACCGGGCCGCCAGGGTCGACCAGCCGCTGCTCGCTCAAGGCTTGCCGGCTTGCCTCGCGAGAAGGGTGGCGTCGGTCGCGCATTGCGCGGCCGATGGCCTGCGGCGATGTCTGCGTAGCGTACGGGAGCGTGCCGAACGGCAAGCTTGCGTGCTCGGTTGAACACCATGCCCCGGCTGCGGGAGTGACGCCGCTTGAAGCGGAACACGAACTCACTGAGGTAGTCGTGCAAGTGCGCGTGTTCGATGGCACCTTGGTGTGTACCGAGAATCCACCTCTTGGCCAGCGAGGCGACTCTGTGCACGGCGGGCAGCAACTCCGCAGCCTGCTCATCGCCGCTGCGCCGGCCAGCGCGCTGACTGCGCGCTTCATGGGTGCGCGCCGCGCTACTTCGCAGAGTTCCAGTTCAGATTCAACCGCCGGGAAAACCTCGAGACGATGCTCGGATCGCTGGTCGCGGCAGCGACAAGAAGAGCGCCTGCGCCGCACAGGCGTTCCGCTGGGGAGCTTGAAGCTCGTTGCTAATCAGGTACCAGCAAGGCCCTCAGCCGGTGATGCATGGCCCATTCGGTCTGATAGGAAGCGACGTCCAGCGTGCGCTTCAGACTCAGCGCAGCGATTCCGTCCTTGCCGGTGGCGAAGAGCCAGCAGGCGGTAAACCACAAGGTCAGGGGCGAACGAGTGCGGTCGAAGATCGTTGCGGCGGTGACGGAGCAACGCACGCCGCACGCGACGCACTTGAAGCGCACGCCGCCCAGTGGCCAGCCGGCACGCCCCAGGCAAGCCGGGCAGACGAAACCAGTGGGCCAGTGCAGCCACTCAAGGTAGTCCAGGCAATCGGCATCGGTTCGAAACCACGCCTGAAACTCTCCCAGCGCTCTGGGGTGGTCCTTCCCTGCGCGCGGCTGGCTCACACCGGCTGGCTACCCCTGAGTCCGGTTGATTGGAGAGCCCTGGAAAATCCTGTGCGCCGGCAAGGGCCGCACCCAGGCAGCGGGTGATCCAGTAGCGCTCGGCCATGGCTGCTCCTGGACAGTCGTCCGACAACTGTGTACGGACTTCGCCATGGCCTGCTTCGGAACGGTCCCGGGGCCCCGCCGCGGACCCGGCGAGAATGCCTGCATGGTCCGCCGCATTCCGCTGACGCCTTCCGACATGCGCGGCGCCGCGCGCCTGGCCACCGATGCCACCGCAGGGCTCGCCGACCTCGTCGAATCGATGCACGAGCGCATCGCCCGGCTGCCCGGATCTGGGATGCCGGCACCGGACGGACGCACCCGCGGGATGACCGGCCTGGTCTACAAGACGGTCCGTGGCGTGACGCGTGTGGTGGGCGGCAGCATCGAGGCGCTGCTCGGCCTGTTGGCGCCGGCGATCGACGACCCCGAGCCGCTGCGCGAGCGCGATACGCTGCTCGCGGCGCTGAACGGCGTGCTCGGCGACTACCTGGCCGCCACCGGCAACCCGCTGGCCACGCCGATGACGCTGCGGCGCGACGGCCGTGCGTTCGCGCTCGATCCACGGGCGCTCGCCGCGAGCCTGCCCGACGCCGGCCCGCGCCTGCTGGTGCTGGTGCATGGCCTTTGCATGAACGACCAGCAGTGGCTGCGCGACGGGCACGACCATGGCGCCGCGGTCGGGCGCGATCTCGGCTTCACGCCGCTGTACGTGCGCCACAACAGCGGACTGCACGTGTCGATCAACGGCCACGCGCTGGCGCAGCTGCTGGAACGTCTGGTCGACCAGTGGCCGCAGCCCGTGGAGCGGCTGGCGCTCGTCGGCCACAGCATGGGCGGATTGCTCGCGCGCAGCGCCGTCCACTACGCGGCGCTGGCCGGTCTGCGCTGGCCGCGTCTGCTGTCCGACATGGTCTTCCTCGGCACCCCGCACCACGGCGCGCCGCTTGAGCGCGCCGGCCATTGGTTCAACCTGCTGCTCGGCGCCACGCCCTACGCCGCGCCGTTCGCGCGCCTGGGGCGCCTGCGCAGCGCCGGCATCACCGACCTTCGACACGGCAGCCTGCTCGACGAGGACTGGGTTGGCCGCGACCGCTTCGACCGAGGCCCCGACCGCCGCCTGCCGGTGCCGCTGCCGCAGGGGGTGCATTGCTGCGCCGTGGCCGGCAGCCTTGGGGCCGCCGGGGCCGACGCGGCCTCGCGCCTGCTTGGCGACGGCCTGGTGCCGCTGGCCAGCGCGCTCGGGCAGCACCCGGACCCGCGGCGAAGCCTGGACTTCGGGGCCGACCGGCAGTGGGTCGCCAGCGGCGTCGGCCATCTGCAGCTGCTCGGCGACCCGGGGGTCTACGCACGGCTGCGGCACTGGCTCGCACCCAGGCCCCTGGCCTGAGAGGTCAGGAGTTCCCGCCCACCTGCCCGGATGCGCGCTCAGGTCCTTCCGGGCACGGCCTCGAGCAGGCGGCGCGTGCAAGGGTGCCCGGGCGCGCGGAACAGGCGGTCGGGGCGGCGGCGTGATGGCACCACACACCGGGTCACGAGCCCGCTGGAGTTCATGCAGCGGTTGGCCGCGCTTGTGCCGCGGCCGCGGCTGCACGTCACCAGGTTCCATGGCGTGCTGGCGCGGGCGCGGGACGTGGTGCTGGACTGAAGCCGCCTGGGCCACGCCGGCCCGGCCGTCAGAAAGACCTCACGACAAGCTGCGCTGCCAGCGGCAGCGAGGGGGCGCTGCGCCGCTTGTCGGCTCGACACCG
>JBILSW010000160.1:0-6483 GCA_044371895.1 Rubrivivax sp. | reverse complement strand
CGAGCTCGTCAGGAGCGGCAAGCTGGTCGAGGCCCAACGCCTGGAGCAGCGCACGCGCTTCGACCTGGAGATGCTGCAGGAGGTGGGCCACTGCAAGGGCATCGAGAACTACACGCGGCACCTCAGCGGCGCGAAGCCGGGCGAGCCGCCGCCGACGCTGGTCGACTACCTGCCGGCCGACTCCATCATGTTCCTCGACGAGAGCCACGTGCTGATCGGCCAGTTCGGCGGCATGTTCAACGGCGACCGCGCGCGCAAGACCACGCTGGTGGAGTACGGCTTCCGGCTGCCGAGCGCGCTGGACAACCGGCCGCTGAAGTTCGAGGAGTTCGAGGCCAAGATGCGGCAGGCCGTCTTCGTGAGCGCCACGCCGGCGGCCTACGAGAAGCAGCACGCCGGCCAGGTGGTGGAGCAGCTCGTGCGCCCTACCGGCCTGATCGACCCGGCGGTGGAGGTGCGCCCGGCCTCCACGCAGGTGGACGACGTGCTGCAGGAGATCCGCGAGCGCGTGCGGCTGGGCGAGCGCGTGCTGATCACCACGCTGACCAAGCGCATGGCCGAGCAGCTGACGGAGTACCTCTCGGACAACGGCGTGAAGGTGCGCTACCTGCACTCCGACGTCGACACGGTGGAGCGGGTGGAGATCCTGCGCGACCTGCGCCTGGGCACCTTCGACGTGCTGGTGGGCATCAACCTGCTGCGTGAAGGCCTCGATCTGCCCGAGGTGAGCCTGGTGGCCATCCTCGACGCTGACAAGGAGGGCTTCCTGCGCGCCGAGCGCAGCCTGATCCAGACCATCGGCCGCGCGGCACGCAACCTCAACGGTCGCGCCATCCTGTACGCCGAGCGCGTGACGGACAGCATGCGCGCGGCGATCGACGAGACGGAGCGGCGACGCGCCCGCCAGATCGCCCACAACACGGCGCACGGCATCGTGCCCAAGGCGCTGAACAAGCGCGTGCGCGACCTCATCGACGGCGTCGTCTCCGACAAGGCGGCCAAGGACGACCTCGCTGCCGCCAAGGCTGCGGCCGAGGTGGAGGCGATGAGCGAGAAGGACCTCGGCAAGCGCATCAAGCTGCTCGAGAAGCAGATGCTCGACCACGCCCGCAACCTCGAGTTCGAGAAGGCGGCGCGCGTGCGCGACCAGCTCGCGCTGCTGCGCGAGCAGGCCTTCGGCGCCGGCGGTGCCGGCGACTTCGTGCCCCTGGTGGGTGGGCAGACAGGGGGCGCGCGGTGATCGAGCGCCTGAAGCAGTGGCTGGCGGGCGAGCCCCCGGCGCCGACGGCCGCCCCGCCGCGGCTGCGCATCCTGATGGTCTGCACCGGCAACATCTGCCGCAGCCCCACCGCCGAGGGCGTGCTGCGGCACAAGCTGGCGCTGGCCGGGCTGGGTTCTGTCGTGCAGGTGGCTTCGGCCGGCACCCACGGTTACCACACGGCCGAGCCGCCCGACCCGCGCGCCGTGCGGGCGGCCGCAGCGCGGGGCTACGACCTCTCGCGCCTGCGCGCCCGCCCGCTGGGCCCAGACGACTTCCAGCGCTTCGACGTGCTGCTGGCCATGGACCACACGCACCTGGCCTGGCTGCACAAGCGCCGGCCTCCGACCGTACCGGCGCAGGCCGGCCTGCTGATGCCGCTTGCCTTGCGCCAGGCCCTCGTCACCGAGGTGCCCGACCCCTACTACGGTGGCCCGGCCGGCTTCGAGCACGTGCTGGACCTGGTGGAAGACGCCTGCGAAGGCATCCTCGAGCGCCTGGCCCAGCGGCAGCCGCTGCTGGACGCGCCCGAAGCCCGCCCTTGAAGTCGGTTTGTCCTGGACGAATTCGCCGCAAGCCCCTCAATGCCGGACTGATTCACTCGACTTCCGGTATAGTTGAGTGATTCGCTCGGAAACGAGCTTTCCACAGGCCGGCGTCCACCGGCGCCCAGGAGCCCTGCCATGCGACTGACCACCAAGGGACGTTTTGCCGTCACCGCCATGATCGACTTGGCCCTGCGCTCGAGCAACGGCCCTGTCGCCCTGGCGGCGATCAGCCAGAGGCAGCAGATATCGCTGTCCTACCTCGAGCAGCTGTTCGGCAAGCTGCGCCGCCACGAACTGGTGGAGAGCACGCGCGGCCCCGGTGGCGGCTACTCACTGGGGCGGCCGGCGGCCGAGATCACCGTGGCCGACATCATCGTCGCCGTCGACGAGCCCATCGACGCCACCGGCTGTGCCGGCAGCGAGAACTGCATGGGCGAGGACAGCGGCAAGTGCATGACGCACGACCTCTGGGCCGGGCTGAACCAGCGCATGATCGAGTTCCTCGACTCCGTCTCGCTGAAGAAACTGGTCGACGAGCAACTGGCCAAGGGCGTGTCCATCGACGAAGCGCCGGTCAGGCGCGCGATCTCGTCGGTGCCCGTGGTCAAGCCCATCAAGGTGACGGCGCCGAACTCGGTGTTCGCGCTCGGCACCTCGCTCACCAAGTAACCCGCGCCACCGAGACATGACCCCGCACCTGCCCATCTACATGGACTACGGCGCCACGACGCCGTGCGACCCGCGCGTCGTCGACGCGATGATCCCCTGGCTGCGCGAGCATTTCGGCAACCCGGCCAGCCGCAGCCACGCCTGGGGCTGGGAGGCCGAGGAGGCCGTCGAGAAGGCGCGCGCCCAGGTCGCCGCGCTGCTGAACGCCGACCCGCGCGAGATCGTCTGGACCAGCGGCGCCACCGAGAGCAACAATCTGGCGATCAAGGGCGCGGCTCACTTCTACGCCAGCCGCGGCAAGCACATCGTCACCGTCAAGACCGAGCACAAGGCGGTGCTTGACACCACGCGCGAACTCGAGCGCCAGGGCTTCGAGGTGACTTACCTCGAGGTGCAGGAGAACGGCCTGCTCGACCTCGACCGGTTCAAGGACGCGCTGCGGCCCGACACCATCCTGGCCAGCGTGATGATCGTGAACAACGAGATCGGCGTGATCCAGGACATCCCCACGATCGGCGCGATGTGCCGCGAACGCGGGATCATCCTGCATGTCGACGCCGCGCAGGCCACGGGCAAGGTGGCCATCGACATGGCCACGCTGCCGGTCGACCTGATGAGCCTGGCCTCGCACAAGACCTACGGCCCCAAAGGCATCGGCGCCCTGTACGTGCGGCGCAAGCCGCGCGTGCGCCTGGAAGCGCAGATGCACGGCGGCGGCCACGAGCGCGGCATGCGCAGCGGCACGCTGCCCACGCACCAGTGCGTGGGCATGGGGCTGGCGTTCGAGATCGCGCGCCAGGAGATGGGCGCCGAGCTCGAGCGCGTGCGCATGCTGCAGAAGCGCCTGCTCGACGGCATCAGGGGCATCGAGCAGGTGTTCATCAATGGCGACCTCGAGCGCAGGGTGCCGCACAACCTGAACGCCAGCTTCAACTTCGTCGAGGGCGAGAGCCTGATCATGGGCGTCAAGGGCATCGCGGTCAGCTCGGGCAGCGCCTGCACCAGCGCCAGCCTGGAGCCCAGCTACGTGCTGCGCGCCCTGGGCCGCAGCGACGAGCTGGCGCACAGCAGCTTGCGCATGACCATCGGCCGCTTCACCACCGAGCACGACATCGACACCGCCGTGGCGCTGCTGCAGGACCGCGTGGCCCGGCTGCGCGAGCTCTCGCCGCTGTGGGAGATGTACAAGGACGGCATCGACCTCAACACGATCCAATGGGCCGCGCACTGAGCGCACGCGGCCGCGACGTCACCAGGAGTACTTGAACATGGCTTACAGCGACAAGGTCGTCGAGCACTACGAGAACCCGCGCAACGTCGGAAGCTTCGACAAGGGCGACGCCGACGTCGGCACCGGCATGGTCGGCGCGCCGGCCTGCGGCGACGTGATGAAGCTGCAGATCAAGGTCAACCCCGCCACCGGGCTGATCGAGGACGCGCGTTTCAAGACCTACGGCTGCGGCTCGGCCATCGCCAGCAGCTCGCTCGTCACCGAGTGGGTCAAGGGCAAGAGACTGGACGAGGCGCTGACGATCAAGAACACGCAGATCGCCGAGGAACTGGCGCTGCCGCCGGTGAAGATCCACTGCTCCATCCTGGCCGAAGACGCCATCAAGGCCGCGGTCGAGGACTACAAGCAGAAGCACGGCGCCACCGCCGCTGCCGCGGACTGACCCCGCCATGGCCGTCACGCTCACCGAGGCCGCGGCGCGGCACGTCACCCGCTACCTCGGTCGCCGGGGCAAGGGTGTCGGCGTGCGCCTGGGCGTCAAGACCACCGGCTGCTCGGGCCTGGCCTACAAGCTCGAGTACGCCGACGAGGTGGCCCAGGAGGACATCGTCTTCGAGGACCACGGCGTCAAGGTGCTGATCGACCCCAAGAGCCTGCCCTACATCGACGGCACCGAGCTCGACTTCGTGCGCGAGGGGCTCAACGAAGGCTTCAAGTTCCACAACCCGCGCGAGAAGGACCGCTGCGGCTGCGGCGAATCCTTCCGGGTCTGATGGAGCCCGCGGTCACGATCGCAGAGGAGCGCCCCGACCAGCCCGAGGTCGTGGCGCTGTTGGCCGCGCTCGACCGCTACCTGGGCGGGCTGTACGCGCCCGAGGCCAACCACATCCTCTCCGTCGACGAGCTGCTGTCGGCCGACATCAGTTTCTTCGTCGCGCGCGAGCAGGGCGAGGCCGTCGGCACCGCCGCCTGCCGCCGCATGGCCGGCGAGCCCGCCACTGGCGGCCAGCCCTACGGCGAGGTCAAGCGCATGTACGTCGACCCGTCGCGGCGCGGCCGCCGCCTGGGCGCGCGGCTGCTCGACGTCGTGGAAGAGCGGCTCCGCCGCGACGGCTATCGCCTGGCGCTGCTGGAGACCGGCCGCGACCAGACCGAGGCCGTCAAGCGCTACGAGCGCGCCGGCTACGCGCCGCGCGGCCCCTTCGCCGGCTACCCGGCCAACGGGCTGTCGCTGTTCATGGCCAAGGCGCTGTAGCCCGGGCCGCGCGATGCAGCTCTCCGACGACGACTTCACCTTGTTCGGGCTGCCACCGCGCCAGCAGCTCGACCGCGCCGTGCTCGACGCGCGCCGCCGCGAGTTGCAGGCCGCCACCCACCCCGACCGCTTCGCCGCCGAGGGCACGGCGGCGCAGCGCGTGGCCATGCAGTGGTCGGTGCGCGTCAACGAGGCCTGGCAGCGCCTGAAGGATCCGCTCAGCCGCGCCGCCTACCTTTGCGAGCGGCGCGGCGTGCCCATCGCCGCCGAGAGCAACACCGCGATGCCGCGTGAGTTCCTGCAGCAGCAGATGACTTGGCGCGAGGCGCTCGATGACGCCGCGGACGCGGCGGCCGTGCAGGCGCTGGACGACGCCGTGGCCGCGCAGGAGCGCGCGATGCACCAGCGCCTGGTGGCGCTGCTCGACGAGCAGGGCGACGCCGCCGCCGCCGCCGCGCAGGTGCGCGCGCTGATGTTCGTGACCCGCTTCCGCGAGGCGCTGGCGCAGCGTCTCGAGCGGCTCGCCGCCGCCTGACACCCGTTCCCCCGATGGCCCTCCTGCAGATTTCAGAGCCCGGCCAGGCGCCGGACCCGCACCAGCGCCGCATCGCCGTGGGCATCGACCTGGGCACCACGAACTCGCTGGTGGCCGCCGTGCGCCACGGCGTGCCTGAGTGCCTGCCCGACGAGCAGGGTCGGCTGCTGCTGCCCAGCGCCGTGCACTACCCCGAGAGTGGCGGCCGCCGCATCGGCCACGAGGCGCTTGCGTCGCAGGCCTCCGACGCCGCCAACGCCGTCGCGTCCTTCAAGCGACTGATGGGCCGGCGCGTGGCCGACGTGGCCGGCGCCGCCCGGCTGCCCTACGCGCTGGTCGACCAGCCCGGCATGGTGGCCGTGGCCACGCGCGCCGGCCTGAAGTCGCCGGTGGAGCTCTCGGCCGAGGTGCTGGCCACCTTGCGCCAGCGCGCCGAAGACAGCTTCGACAGCGATCTGCACGGCGCCGTCATCACCGTGCCGGCCTACTTCGACGACGCCCAGCGCCAGGCCACGAAAGATGCCGCGCAACTGGCCGGCCTGAACGTGCTGCGCCTCATCAGCGAGCCCACGGCCGCCGCCGTGGCCTACGGCCTGGACCACGGCAGCGAGGGCCTGTACGCCGTCTACGACCTGGGCGGCGGCACCTTCGACATCAGCCTGCTGCGCCTGATGCGCGGCGTGTTCGAGGTCGTGGCCACCGGCGGCGACGCGGCCCTTGGCGGCGATGATCTTGACCACGCGCTGGCCGACTGGGCGCTCGCCCAGGCTGACGTCGACACCGCGACGCTGGGCGCGCAGGACCGCCGCAGCGCACTGATCGCTGCGCGCGCCACCAAGGAGGCGCTGAGCGCGGCCGGCAGCACCGAGTGGAAGGCCACCGTCTCCGGGCGAGCACTGCACGTGCCGGTGAGCCGCGCGCAGCTCGACGTCCTGGCCGCGCCGCTGGTGGAGCTCACGCTGGCCGCCGTGCGCAAGGTGCTGCGCG
>JBILSW010000159.1:0-6503 GCA_044371895.1 Rubrivivax sp. | reverse complement strand
TTGCTCCGGTTCGTAGGGGCGGTAGCTCATGTTCCATAAACGTCTGCACGGCGTGCGGCGATGTCAGGGACTTCCCTTCTGCCGCCCACGCTCCTAGCCCACCACGACGTCTACCCGGACATCGTGACGCCCCCGCGCCGTTACATCCCCGAGGACGCCGCCGAGCTGACGCAGGCTTCGGTGGCGCCGCTGGGCGCGGCCTACCAGAAGCAGCTGCGCGAGGCGCTGGCCGCGCGCACCATGCACGTGTAGCCGGCGCCCGGCAAGAGCTCCGGCGCCTACCAGAGCGGCATCTACGGCCAGGTGCCGCTGATCTTCCTGAACCATCAGGACACCTTCGACAGCGTCAGCACCTATACGCACGAGTGGGGCCATGGCATGCACACGCTGCAGGCCAACGGCGCGCAGCCCTTCGAGACCGCCGGCTACCCGCTGTTCCTGGCCGAGATCGCGGCCTTCACGCACGAGCTGCTGCTGGCCGACCACATGCAGAAGACGGCCAAGACGCGCGAGGAGCGCATCTTCTACCTGGGCATCCTGCGCTCGGGCGGCTCACGCCACCCGGTGCCGCTGCTGAAGGACGCCGGGCTGGACATGGACAGCCCGCGCCCCCACCAGGCGCTGGCGCGCCACATGGAGCGGCTGATGGACGAGCTCGAGGCGCTGCTGCCGGCCAACCCGGCCTGAGGGGCGCGCCGGCCGCCGGTGCCCGCCCAGGGTGCTCTGCGGACGACAGCGACCTTCCTGTCCTGTCGCCCGCGCCCACGAGCAGGCCTACGCCGCGAACCAACCCGGGCCCGCCTCCCTGCGCGATGACCGCCGCTGCAGCCGCGCGCCGATCAGCACCAGGCCGCCTGCGAGCAGCGCCCAGGTCGACGGCTCGGGCACCGGAGTCGCGGTGAAGCTGACGCCGCCGTCGACGTCGAAGCTGAAGTCGGCGATCGTGTAGGCGTCGGCGCGAGCCTCGAAGCTGACGCTGGCGAACTCGCTCGACGGCAGGCCCAGCAGCGTGCCGGTGGCGTCGGCCTGGCTCAGGAAGGTGTCGATGTCGAAGCGGCCGCTGGCGAGGAAGGCGCCGGGATCGGTGTCGCCGAGGAAGCGGAACTCCACCGTCAGCGCGCCGAGGTCGATGTCGCTGCCGAAGCCGAAGCGCAGTTCGTCGGTCAGGAAGCCGCCGTTGCCGTCGGTTTCCACCTCCAGGATGAGCCGGCTTCCGGCGGCCGCGACGTAGGCGCCGTTGATCGTGAACACGCCGGGCGATGCACCGGGGCTGAAGATGCCGTAGTTGGTGATCGTGCCGCTGACGTTGATGGCGCCGGCCGAGCCGCCGAGATAGCCGTTTGTGCCGATCACCACGTCGGTCGCGTTCAGCGTTGCACCGTTCAGCACCATCGTCGCGGTGCCGCCGTCGATGCCGCCATTCGCGCCGTCGCGGCCCACGCCGACGAAGCCGGCGTTGATCGTCGAGCCGCCGGTGGCGATCAGCGTGCCGTCGGAGCCGCTGGCGCGGGCGATGAAGAGCGCCGAGCCGCCCAGGTCCAGCGCGCTGCCGGTCTGCAGGCGCAGCAGGCCGCTGCCGGTGCGCCCGACCGTGAACGAGCTCGATGCCACCGGCGCGGCCATCTCGATGCGCGAGCCGCCGCTCAGGGTGAGCGCACCATCGCCGCCGGTCAGCGCGCGCGAGCCGCCGATCGTGACGCCGGAAGCGCCGCTGAGCGTGTTCTCGATGCGCACGACGCTGCCGTTGGCCATCGACAGGCTGCCGACCGCCCCCTGGCCGGCGCCGATCACCAGCGCGGCGCCGAAGCCGCCCTGGCCGGAGTACTGGCCGCTGAGGTCGACGCGCGCGTTGTCCATCTTCACGATGCCGGTGCCACCGAAGTTGCCGACGCCGAGGATCGTCGCGCTCGCCCGTCCCTGGTCGGCGAGCGTGAGCTGCCCGCTGGCCAGCGGCCCGTGGCCGACGCCGATGTAGGTGTCCGACCCCGACACGCGGATCTCCGAGTCGGCACCGGTGACGGTCGCGAGGCCGCGCCCGCCTGGCGTCGTGTCACCGGAGCCGCCGATGAACAGGTTGGTGCGGCGCGTGTCCGTCGGCGTCGAGACCGCGTTGCCTTCGAGCAGCAGCTTGCCGCCGGCGCTGACGAGCAGGGTCCCGCTGCCGTCGCGCCCGACGCGCACGAACGGATTGAAGGCCTCGCCCGGGCCGGCGCCGACCGACGCCGCGCTGACGAGCACCGCCGAGCCGGGCCCGGCGATCGTCAGCGAGCCGCTGCTGGCGGCGTCGCGCCCGAGGTTGAGCGTGGGCCCGTTGGCGCGCGCCTGCGTCGCGACGATCTCGAGCCGGCCGCCGTTGGACACGGTGACATGGCCGTTGCCGCCGCCGCGCCCGATGTCCATGACCGCGACCTGCGCCTGGCCGTTGTTGGCCGCCGCCGTGGCGGTGTTGTCGGCGCGGTAGAGCGAGCCCTCGCCGTCGATCACCAGCGTGCCGAAGCTGCCGTCGCGACCCACGCTGCCGTACCAGACGTTGCGCACCTGGCCGCCGCTGCGCAGCTCGAGCGTCGCGCTGCCGAGCGAGCGGCCGACCTGCAGCACCGCCGATTCGCCCGTGAACTCGATCGCCGAACCCGTGCCCGACACGGCGGCGTCGGTACGGCCGCCGTTGGAAGTCAGGTTGACCACGGCCAGCTGGCTGGCGTTGCCCTGAACGCGCAGCGTGCCGCCGTCGAGGACGTTCACCGTCGCCCACGCGTTGCGGTGCGTCCCGGTGCTGAAGGAAGGCTGGGTGTTCTCGAGCGTGCCCCCGGTGACGACCCAGGCCGAGCTGGCCCCGGAGATCACCACGTCCGCGAAGCTGCGCTCGGTGCCCAGCGGGCTGCTGCCCCCGGGGCCGAGGCCGATGGTGGCGACGTCGGTCGTCAGCGTGCCGCCCTGCAGCACGTCGACCCGCCCTCGCGTGCTGCCGCCGGGCGTGCCGAAGGTGAAGCTGTCGATCGGCGGGCGGAACACGGCCAGGCCGCCGACGAAGAAGCCGCGCAGGAACGACGCCTGGCTGCCGGCGCCGGTGATCGTGAAGCTGCCGTCGGAACCCGCCGCGTTGCCGACGAAGTTGTTGCAGAAGCCGCCCGCGTTGAGGCAGGCGACGCCGTCCGCGCGGCCGTCGAGCACCGCGCCGCCGGACACGGTGAGCGAGCCGCGCCCCCACTCGCCCACGCCCAGCCGGTTGATGACACCCGGGCCGAATCCGTCGCCGACGAGCAGGACGCGGGTGCCGGCGCCGTCGATCACGACGTTGCCGTCGCCGTTGCCGGACCCGCTCGGCCCGATCAGCAGCGAGCCGGCCCGCAGCAGCGATCCGGCGTCGACGGCGAGCCCGCCGGGCGCGCCGTTGCCGACGAACGCGCCAACACTGCCGATGTCGGTGTTGCCGGGCCCCAGTGCGGCGCCGTTGCCGGTGCCGGTGGCGCCCGAGGGCGTGATGCCGGCCTGGGCGCTGGCGCAGGCCAGAGCGGCCAGGGCAGCCAGTGCGATGGCGGTCGGCGCGGGCGTACACCGAGGAGTGGTCTTCTTCATGGTCGTCCCCTGTTGGGCTCGCATCGAGCGAGACGATCCGATCGTGCAGCGCTTCGTCCCGCGGCGCGTCATCCGGTGTGTCGACGCCGCGCGGCGATACCGTGAGTCGGCCTCACCAGCCGTTGAAGCGCGGCCAGGTCGCGGTCACGGTGCCACCGGCGCACACGGCATAGCGGTCGAACTGCGCGGCCGTGGCGCAGGCGTGGTTGGGCAGCACGCGCAGCCGCGTGCCCACGGGCAGCCGCCCGGCCAGGCCGGCGTCGGCGCTGCCGTCGGCGCGCGAGACGATGCCGTGCTCCTGGTTGGCGCCGGTCACCAGCAGCCCCGGCAGCGGCCGGCCGGCCGCGTCGCAGACCACGCCGTAGCCGCAGTCGTCGCGCCCGCGGTCGCGGCTCATCGCCATCCAGCCGGCGTCCACCAGCACCCAGCCTTTGTCGCGCTGGTGGCCGATCACCGTGGTCAGCACGCTGAGCGCGATGTCGTCGGTGCTGCACACGCCCAGGCCGCGCATGACGAGGTCGTGGAAGGCGTAGACGCCGGCGCGCAGCTCGGTCACGCCGTGCAGATTGCGGGCGAACAGAGCGGTGGGGGTGCTGCCCACGCTCACCTCGGGGCAGGCGTGGCCCGCGGCGCGCAGCACCTGGGCCGCGGCCACGCAGCGCGCGCGCTCCTGCTCGGCCATGGCCGCAAGCTCGGCCTCGCCGCGGCAGCCGTAGCTGGCGCCGCAGTGCGTCATGACGCCCAGCAACTGCGCGCCGCCCTCGGCCAGCACGCGCGCCACCGCGGGCAGCGCGGGTGCGTCGGGCGCCAGCCCTGCGCGCTGGCCGTCGGTGTCGATCTCGATCATCACGTCGAAGCGGTGGCCGTGCTCGCGGCCGTGGGCCACCAGCGCCTCGGCGGCCTCGACCGAGTCGAGGATCACCGTCAGGCGGCAACCCTGCTCGCGCAGCGCACGCACCGCGGCCAGCTTGCCCGGCACGATGCCCACGGCGTAGAGGATGTCGCTCACGCCCTGGGCCGCGAACTGCCCGGCCTCCTTCAGCGTGCTCACCGTGATGCCGGCCGCGCCCGCGGCCAGCTGGCGCTGCACCACGGGCCAGCACTTGGTGGTCTTCACGTGCGGGCGCAGGCGCACCCCCAGCGCGCGGGCGCGCGCCTGCATGGCGGCGATGTTGCGGTGGAGCCGCTCGGCGTCGAGCAGCGCGGCGGGGGTGGGCAGGTCGGCCAGGCTCATGCAGGCATGGTAGCCCGGCGCGCCGGCCGCCCGCCCGGTCTCAGGCCGCCACCACCTCGGCCTTGGGCGCGGGGGCCGCCGCGGCCTGCCCGCCGCTGCGCATCAGGAAGTCGAAGGCCCCCAGCGCCGCCTTGGCGCCGTCGCCGGCGGCGATGACGATCTGCTTGAACGGCACCGTGGTCGCGTCGCCCGCGGCGAACACGCCGGGCAGGCTGGTGGCGCCCCGGGCGTCGACCTCGATCTCGCCGTGGCGGCTGAGCGCCAGCGTGCCCTTCAGCCACTCGGTGTTGGGCACCAGGCCGATCTGCACGAACACGCCTTCCAGCGCGATGCGGTGCGCGCTGCCGTCGCGGCGGTCGGTGAAGAGCAGGCCGTCGACCTTGCCGCTGCCATCCGAGCTCGTGCCGGTGATCTCGGTGGTCTGCGCCATCAGGCGGATGCTCACGTTGGGCAGGCTCTTCAGCTTGGCCACCAGCACGGCGTCGGCGCGCAGCGCGTCGCCGAACTCCAGCAGCGATACGTGCCCCACGATGCCGGCGAGGTCGATCGCGGCCTCCACGCCGGAGTTGCCGCCGCCGACGACGGCCACGCGCTTGCCCTTGAACAGGGGCCCGTCGCAGTGCGGGCAGTAGGCCACGCCCTTGTTGCGGAACTCCTTCTCGCCGGGCACGCCGAGCTCGCGCCAGCGCGCGCCGGTGGCCAGGATGACGGTGCGGCCCGAGAGCTCGGCGCCGCTGTCCAGCTGCACCGTCACCAGGCCGCCCGGCGCCGGGGCCGGCAGCAGCTTCGCGGCGCGCTGCATGCGCGTGATGTCCACGCCGTACTGCGCGGCGTGGGCCTCCAGCGCGGCGGCGAACTTGGGGCCCTGCGTCTCGAGCACGCTGATGTAGTTCTCGATACCCAGCGTGTCGAGCGTCTGGCCGCCGAAGCGCTCGGCCACCACGCCGGTGCGGATGCCCTTGCGCGCGGCGTACACGGCCGCGGCCGCGCCGGCGGGGCCGCCGCCGACGATCAGCACGTCGTACGGCTCCTTCTGCGACAGGCCAGCGGCCGCGCGCTGCGCCGCGCCGGTGTCGACCTTGGCCAGGATCTCGGCCAGCTCCATGCGGCCCGAAGAGAACACCTCGCCGTTGAGGAAGACCAGCGGCACGGCCAGGATCTGCCGCTGCTCGACTTCCTGCTGGAACACGCCGCCGTCGATGGCGGTGTGGCGGATGCGGGGGTTGAGCACGGCCATGAGGTTGATGGCCTGCACGACGTCGGGGCAGTTGTGGCAGGTCAGGCTCATCCAGGTTTCGAAGACGAGGTCCTGGCCCGGCTCGAGCGCCTTCACCTGGTCGAGCAGCGCCTGCTCGACCTTGGGCGGGTGGCCTCCGGCCTGCAGCAGCGCCAGCACGAGCGAGGTGAACTCGTGGCCCATCGGCAGCGCGGCGAACGAGATGCCCATGTCGGCGCCGGCGCGCGTGATCTGGAACGAAGGCCTGCGCGCGGCCTGGCCGTCGAAGCGGGCCGAGACCATGCTCGGGTGCAGCGCGGCGATCTCGGTGAGGAGGGCGCGCATGTCGGCGGCGGTCTCGCTGTCGTCGAGCGAGCCGATCAGGTCGATCGGCTGCTGCAGGCGCTGCAGGTAGGCGGCGAGCTGGGTCTTGATGGCGTCGTCGAGCATGGTGCGGTCTCCGAGGAGTTGGGGCTG
>JBILSW010000157.1:0-6533 GCA_044371895.1 Rubrivivax sp. | reverse complement strand
GCCGCTTCCTGCGAGGTGCGCGCGGCCACATCCAGCCAGCGCGGGCCCGGGTGGCCCGCGGCGGCCAGGGCCGCGGCGACGCGGCGGAAGCCCTCGGGGCGCGTGTCGTTCATGGCGTCGTTCATGCCGTCGTTCATGCCGCCACGTCCAAGGCCACGCCGCGCCGGGCCAGGATGGCGCGCCCCACGCGCGACACCGGCGCCCGGCCGAGCTGGCCGCTGATCCACGCGCCGGCGTCGACCAGCGCGTCCAGGTTCACGCCGGTCTCGATGCCCATGCCGTCGAGCATGAACACCACGTCCTCGGTGGCCACGTTGCCGGTGGCGCCCTTGGCATAGGGGCAGCCGCCGAGGCCGGCCACGCTGGCATCGAAGGTGTGCACGCCCATCTGCAGGCAGGCCAGGATGTTGGCCAGCGCCTGGCCGTAGGTGTCGTGGAAATGCCCGCTCACCTCGACCAGCGGGAAGTGCTTCAGCGCGCGCTCCATGGCAGCCTGCACGGCGCGCGGCGTGCCCACGCCGATGGTGTCGGCGATGCCGACGTGGTCCACGCCGATGGCCTTGAAGCCGACGACGACGCGCTCGACCTCGTCAGGGCTCACCGCGCCCTGGTAGGGGCAGCCCACGGCGCAGGACAGCGCGGCGCGCACCTTCAGCCCGGCCTCGTGCGCCGCGGCCACCACGGGCGCGAAGCGCGCCAGGCTCTCGTCGATGCTGCAGTTGATGTTGCGCTGGCTGAAGGCCTCGGACGCGGCGCCGAACACCACCACCTCGTCGGGGCGCTTGTCGGCCGGCAGGGCCAGCGCGGCCTCCAGACCCTTCAGGTTGGGCGTGAGCACGGCGTAGCGCACGCCGGCGGGCCGGGCCAGGCCCATCAGCACCTCGGCGTTGTCGGCCATCTGCGGCACCCACTTGGGGCTCACGAAGCTGGTGACCTCGATCTCGCGCAGGCCGGCGGCCTGCAGGCGCTGCACGAGGCCGATCTTGGCCGCGGCGGGCACCGGGTGGGCCTCGTTCTGCAGACCGTCGCGCGGGCCGACTTCGCACAGGGTGACGTGGGTGGGCAACATGGGTTGGGCTCCGAAGGCGGCCTTCGATTCCGGACGGGCTTCAAATGTACCGAGGGGTGCCGGTCGTCCCTGCGGGGACGCAACCGGCCCTGGCGCGGACGCAGACTCCGCGCCCGGCGCAGGCTCAGCCTCCGGCTTTGTCCAGGCGCAGCAACTCCGCCCCTTCCGCGACCTGATCGCCCACGGCGTACAGCAGCTCGGCCACGCGGCCGTCGTGCGGCGCGGCCAGCGTGTGCTCCATCTTCATGGCCTCCCTCACTGCCACGGGCTGGCCCTTGGCAACGGCGTCGCCGGCCTTCACCAGCAGCGAGATCACCTTGCCCGGCATCGGCGCGGCCAGGCGGCCGCCCTCGGAAGCGCCGTCGGCGGCGTGCACCAGCGGGTCGTGCTCCTGCAGCAGCGCGCTGCCGCCGGGCAGCGTGGGCGCAAAGACGGCGTAGCGCTCGCCCAGGCGGTACACGGCCAACGTGGCGCGGGCCTGGCCCAGCGTGACGTCGAAACGCCCGTCGCCCAGCGCGCGGCTGGCGAAGGCGTGGCGATCGGCGCCCAGCTCCAGCACGGCACGGCCATCGTGGCGGCGTTCGAGCATGGCGTGCAGCGGGTGCTCGCCGCGCAGCAGCACAAGGCGCCGGCGCGCCCCGCCGGCCAGGCGCCAGCCGTCGCGGTGGCTCCAGGGATCGGCGCCCTCCAGCACGGCCTCGGCCGCCAGCTGCCAAGCGGCCACGCCGGCAGCGGCCCAGGCGGCATCGAGCGCGGGGCCCTCGAACAGCGCAGCCCGCTCGCGCTCGATCAGCGCGGTGTCGAGGTCGGCCGTGGCGAAGGCGCGGCTGGCCACCACGCGCTGCAGGAAGGCCACGTTGGTGGCCAGGCCCACGATGTGCGTCTGCGCCAGCGCCGCGGCCAGCCGGGCCAGGGCCTGGTGGCGGTCCTCGCCCCAGACGATGAGCTTGGCGATCATCGAGTCGTAGTGCGGGCTGATGGCGTCGCCCTCGCGCACGCCGCTGTCCACGCGGGGCAGCGCGTCGCTGCGCTCGAAGCTCACGTGCGCCGGCCAGCGCGCCACGTGCAGGGTGCCGGTGGCGGGCAGGAAGCCGGCGTCGGGGTTCTCGGCGCAGATGCGCGCCTCGATGGCATGGCCGCGCAGAGGAACCTGCTCCTGCCGCAGCGGCAGCGGCTCGCCGCTGGCCACGCGCAGCTGCCACTCCACCAGGTCCAGGCCCGTGACGGCCTCGGTCACCGGGTGCTCGACCTGCAGCCGCGTGTTCATCTCCATGAAGTAGAAGCGGATGTCGCCGTCCCCTTCCGGCTCGGCGATGAACTCCACCGTCCCCGCGCCCACGTAGCCCACGGCGCGAGCCGCGGCCACCGCGGCGGCGCCCATCTCGGCGCGGCGCTCGGCGCTAAGGCCCGGCGCCGGCGACTCCTCCAGCACCTTCTGGTGGCGGCGCTGCACCGAGCAGTCGCGCTCGTTCAGGTGCACGGCGTGGCCGTGCGCGTCGGCGAAGACCTGAATCTCGATGTGGCGCGGCCGCGTGACGTAGCGCTCCACCAGCACGTGGTCGCTGCCGAAGCTGGCCGCCGCCTCGCGCTGGCAGCCGGCCAGGGCCGCGGCGAAGTCCTCGGGCCGGTCGACGCGCCGCATGCCTTTGCCGCCGCCGCCCGCGCTGGCCTTGATCAGCACCGGGTAGCCGATGCGATCGGCCTCGCGCGCGAGCAGCGCGGGGTCGTTGTCGGCGCCGTGGTAGCCCGGCACCAGCGGCACGCCGGCCTTCTCCATCAGCGACTTGGCAGCGCTCTTGCTGCCCATGGCGGCGATGGCGGCGGCCGGCGGGCCGATGAACACCAGGCCGGCGTCGGAACAAGCTTGCGCGAAGTCCTCGTTCTCGCTGAGGAAGCCGTAGCCGGGGTGGATGGCCTGCGCGCCGGTGGCACGGGCGGCCTCGATGAGGCGGGCCGCCCGCAGGTAGCTCTCGCGCGGGGCGTTGCCGCCCACGTGCACGGCTTCGTCGCAGGCGCGCACGTGGGCGGCGTCGGCGTCGGCGTCGGAGTGCACGGCCACCGTGCGCACGCCCAGGCGGCGCGCCGTGGCGGCCACGCGGCAGGCGATCTCTCCGCGGTTGGCGATCAGGATCTTGGCGAACATGGCTCGGTCCTCGTCAGGCCGCCGACGGCGGCTGGGGCGGATCGCGGCGTCGCAGCGCGCGCGGGGTCTCGGAAGCAGCGGCGGACGCCGGCACGGGCAGGCCGTTCATGCGCGCCAGCCCGGGTCGCGCTTGCCCAGGAAGGCGGCGATGCCCTCGCGGCCCTCGTCGCTGGCGCGGATGTCGGCGATGCGGCGCGCGGTCTCGGCGCGCAGCTCGGCGTCGACGGGCCGCGCCGCCACGTCCTGCACCAGCCGCTTGCAGGCCTTGACGGCGGCGGGGCCGTTGGCCACCCAGGCGTCGACGATGGCGGCGCAGGCGGCGTCGAGCTGATCGGCCGGCACGCACTCGTGCACGAAGCCCAGCGCTGCGGCGCGCGGCGCGCCAAAGCGCTCGGCGGTGGTGCAGTAGCGGCGCGAGGCCTGCTCGCCCAGGGCGCGCACGACGTAGGGGCCGATGGTGGCCGGCAGCAGGCCCAGCCGCGCCTCGCTGAGGCAGAAGTTCACCGTGTCGGCGGCCACGAGCACGTCGCACACCGCGGCCAGGCCCACACCGCCGGCGTAGCAGTCGCCGTGCACACGGCCCAGCACCGGCAGCGGGCAGGCCCACACCGTGTGCAGCATCTCGGCCAGCGCGGCGGCGTCGGCGCGGTTCTCGTCCCAGGTGTAGCCGGCCATGCGCGCCATCCAGGACAGGTCGGCCCCGGCGCAGAAGGCCTTGCCGCGGCCGCCCAGCACGATGGCGCGCAGCCCGGGCTCGGCGCCGAGCGCGCGGAACGCGGCCGTCAGCTCGGCAAGGACGCCGTCGTTGAAGGCGTTGCGCACCTCGGGCCGGTTCAGCCAGACCTCGGCCACGTGCGGCCGCGGGCGCAGGATCTCGAGCGTGCTCATCGGTGTCGGCCTCGCGGGGATGGTCAGTAGCGCTTCGCGGCGTGGTCGAGCATCACCTCGGTGGCGCCGCCGCCGATGCCCAGCACGCGCGCGTCGCGCCACAGGCGCTCCACCGGCGTGCCGGTCATGAAGCCCATGCCGCCGTGGAACTGCTGCGCGGTGGCCACGACCTCGTTGACAAGCTCGCCGGTGAGGGCCTTCAGCAGCGACACGTCCTGCACGATGTCGTGGCCCTGGGCGACGCGCCAGGCGCAGTGCCAGGTGTAGGCCTCGGCGGCGCGCGTCTTCGCGTCGGCCATCGTCAGGCGCTGCCGCACCGTCTGCTGATCCCACAGCGGGCCGCCGAAGACCTGGCGCGAGCGGGCGTGCTCCAGCGCCAGCCGGATGGCCTGCCGGCAGTGGCCCACGGCCATGGCGGCCAGCGCGATGCGCTCGGTCTGGAAGTTCTTCATCACGGCGTAGAAGCCGCGGTGCTCCTCGCCGAGCAGGTGGCTGGCGGGCACGCGGCAGCCGTCGAAGTGCAGCTCGGCCGTGTCGGAGCAGCGCCAGCCGGTCTTGTCGAGCTGCCGGCCGACATGGAAGCCGGGCGTGCCGCGCTCGACCGCGAAGATGGAGATGTCGCGCGCGCCGGGGCCGGTGCGCGCGGCCACGAACAGCAGCTCGGCGTGCACGCCATTGGTGATGAAGATCTTGCTGCCGTCGAGCACGTAGTGGCCGCCCTCGTGGCGCGCGGTGGTGCGGATGCCCGCGACGTCGGATCCCGCGCCGGGCTCGGTGATGGCCACGGCGGTGATGGTCTCGCCGCGGCAGATGCCGGGCATCCAGCGCGCCTTCTGCTGCGCGTTGCCGCCGTGGTGCAGGTGGGGGCTGGCCATGTCGGTGTGCACGAGCACGGTGATGACGAAGCCGCCGTAGGTGCAGTCGGCCAGCGCGTCGGCGAAGGCCAGGTTGGTGAGCGCGTCGGCGTCGCCGCCGCCGTACGCCCCTTCGACCATCAGCCCCAGGAACCCGGCCTCGCCCATGCGCCGCAGCACGGCGCGCGGCACGCAGCCCTCGCGCTCCCAGGCGTCGGCGTTCGGCTCGACCTCGCGTGCCACGAAGCGGCGCACCTGCTCGCGCAACAGCTCGTGCTCGGGGGTGAGGTGGACATTGGGCATGACGGCTCTCAGTGGCGCCAGCCGCGCAGGCCGCGCAGCTGCTCGAAGGCTTCGTAGTCGCGGTCGCGGTGCAGCAGCAGGTAGTCGCGCTCGATGCAGAAACTGGCCACCAGCACATCGATGCTGCTGCGCGGCGTGAGGCCGGTGCGCCGCAGGTTGCGGTAGTGCTGGGCGGCCTGGAGCGCGAGCGCGGCACTGCCCGTGGCTTCGACGGCGAGGCTGGTCATCAGGGCCTGGGCCTGCCGCAGCTCGCGTTCCCCGCGAAAGCCGCGCAAGACCTCGAACAGCACGAGGTCCGGCACCACGATGGGCGTGTCGCCCTCGTGCAGCAGGCGGCGGAGCACATCGCGGGCCGGGTTCGGCCGGCCGTTGAAGAAGTCGATCCAGACGCCGGAGTCAGCGACGACCACGGGGCTTCGCCTTGGCGGTGTAGGCCATCGGCCGGGGCTCGGTCGCCACGGCCGGGGCGGCAACGGCCTCGGCCTCGGCCTGTGTCCAGTCGATGGACTCGTCGCCCTCCCACTTGAGCTTGCCTTCCCACTTGAGGATCTCGCGGTACGCCGCCTGCCGCGCCAGCAGCTTCAGGCCGGCCTCGACCGCGTCCTTCTTGGTCGTGTAGGGGCCGGCCGCCATGGCCTTGGCCATCAACTCGTCGTCGATGTCGATGTTGGTGCGCATGATGTGTACGAAATCTAGAATGTGTACACATCCTACACTACATGCGGAACACGCCGAACTGCGGCCGCTCGGGGATGGGCGCGTTCAGGCTGGCGCTGAGGCCCAGCGCCAGCACGCGGCGCGTGTCGGCGGGGTCGATGACGCCGTCGTCCCACAGCCGGGCGCTGGCGTAGTACGGGTGCGCCTGGTGCTCGAACTGCTCGAGGATGGGCTTCTTGAACGTGGCCTCCTCGTCGGCGGTCCACTGCCCGCCCTTGGCCTCGATGCCGTCGCGCCGGACGGTGGCCAGCACGCTGGCCGCCTGCTCGCCGCCCATCACGCTGATGCGCGCGTTGGGCCACATCCACAGGAAGCGGGGCGAGTAGGCGCGGCCGCACATGCCGTAGTTGCCGGCGCCGAAGCTGCCGCCGATGATGACCGTGAACTTCGGCACCGTGGCCGTGGCCACCGCCGTCACCATCTTGGCGCCGTGCTTGGCGATGCCCTCGCTCTCGTACTTGCGGCCCACCATGAAGCCGGTGATGTTCTGCAGGAACACCAGCGGCACCCGGCGCTGGCAGCACAGCTCGATGAAGTGCGCGCCCTTCATGGCGCTCTC
>JBILSW010000156.1:0-6540 GCA_044371895.1 Rubrivivax sp. | reverse complement strand
AAGCTCACGCTTGAAGAGGTGATGGCTTCCAAGCAGATCTATGGCCCGCTGACGCGCTACCAATGCTGCCCGCCCACATGCGGCGCTGCGGCGGCGGTGATCGTTTCCGAGGCCTATGCACGACAAATGGGCCTGAGCGGCCGTGCCGTGGAGATCGTGGCCCAGGCCATGACCACCGACCCCATCACCAGCATCCAGGGCCACAGCATGATGCGCGTGGTCGGCTTCGAGATGGCGCGCAACGCTGCCACCCAGGCCTATGAACAAGCCGGCATCGGGCCACAAGAAGTTGACGTGTGCGAGTTGCACGATTGCTTCACCACCAACGAACTCCTGACCTACGAGGCCCTGGGCCTGGCCCCTGAAGGCGGCGGCGAGAAGTTCATCATGGACGGCGACAACACCTATGGTGGTCGTGTGGTCACCAACCCTTCGGGCGGGCTGCTGTCGAAGGGTCACCCGCTGGGTGCCACCGGCCTGGCGCAGTGTGCCGAGCTCACCTGGCAGTTGCGTGGCCAGGCCGAAGCGCGCCAGGTGGAAGGCGCACGCATCGCACTCCAGCACAACCTGGGTCTGGGCGGTGCCTGCGTGGTCACCATGTACCGCAGGGCTGCCTGAACGCCGCTCCATGACGCAAGGCCCGCTGACTGGCCTGCGCGTGCTGGAACTCGCAGGGCTGGGGCCTGCACCTTTCGCTTGCGCGCTGCTGGCCGATGCCGGCGCCGACGTGGTGCGTGTCGACCGGCCGGGTTCGCTGCATGACCCGACCGACATCCTGGCGCGCGGCCGTCGCTCGATCGCCCTCGACCTCAAGCTGCCCGCCGATGTGCAGACGGTGTTGGCACTGGCCGCGAAAGCCGATCTCCTCGTCGAGGGCTTCCGGCCGGGTGTGATCGAACGGCTGGGCCTGGGTCCGGCTGTGCTGCTGGAACGCAATCCGCAACTCGTCATCGGCCGAATGACCGGGTGGGGCCAGAGCGGGCCGCTGGCAGCCGAGGCAGGGCACGACATCAACTACATCGCGCTCTCCGGTGCACTGGCCAGCATCGGGCCAGCAGGCGGCCCGCCAGTGCCGCCGCTGAATCTGGTGGGCGACTTCGGCGGTGGCGCGATGCTGCTGCTCTTCGGCGTGATGGCTGCGCTGCACGAAGCGCAGCGTTCAGGCCGCGGCCAGGTCGTGGATGCGGCCATGGCCGACGGCAGCATTGCGCTCATGGGCATCTTCCAATGGATGCGCTCGCAAGGCCGATGGAACGGCCCTCGCGGCACCAACTGGCTGGACGGTGGAGCGCACTACTACGGTTGTTACGCGTGCGCCGACGGGCGCTGGCTGGCCGTGGGTGCGATCGAGCCGCCCTTCTACCGGGCCTTGCGCGAGCGGCTCGGTCTGCTCCACGACTCCCTGTTCGACACCCAGAACGACCCCGCGCTGTGGCCCGCGCAGAAGGCGCGGATGGCGACCGTGTTTCGCTCGCGGGACCGCCAGGCCTGGTGCGAGCATTTCGAAGGCAGCGACGCCTGCGTCAGTCCCGTTCTCGACCTTGACGAGGTGGCAGCCCACCCGCACAACGTGGCCCGTGGCGCGATGGTCAGCGCCTTTGGCGTGCCACAGCCAGGGCCGGTACCGCGCTTCTCGCGCACGCCCAGCGCCACGGGCGCTGCGCCGCGCGTGCCCGGTTCGGACCGGGCCGCAGTGCTGCACCAATGGCTGGGCCTGGTGAGCTGAGCCACTTCGACGCGAGGGATCCCCATGCGACTCTTCTTCGGCGGAATCGTCACCGAGACGAACACCTTCTCGCCAATCCCTGTAGGCCTGGACGCCTTTACCGAAGGAGGCCTGTTGCGCGGCGACGAGGTGTTCGACCCCGAGCGCGGCAACGACATGGCGATTTACGCGCGTTCGCTGGGGCTTGACGTGGTTGGCGGCCTGTACTGCGAAGCCCACCCCGGCGCAGCCGTTCGCCGCGACGCCTACGAAACGCTGCGCGACGAAATGCTCGATCGCCTGCGCACCGCCGGGCCTGTGGACATCGTGGCGCTCAACCTGCACGGCGGCATGGTTGCGCAGGGTTACGACGACTGCGAAGGTGACCTCATCGCCCGCATGCGCGCCATCGTGGGGCCCGGCGTGGTGATGGGCGCTGAGCTCGACCCTCATTCGCACCTCTCGCCCGCGATGCACGACCATGCGATCCTGATGTGCTACCGCGAGAACCCGCACACCGACATCCGGGCGCGCGGCCGCGAGCTGGTAGACCTGCTGCTGCGCACCGCGCGGCGCGAAGTGCGGCCGGTGACTTCGGTCTTCAATTGCCGTATGGCCGATGTGTTCCAGACGCAGCGCGAGCCGATGAAGAGCTTTGTCGCACGCATGCGCAGCCTGGAAGGACACGACCGCGTGCTGTCGATCAGCATCGTGCATGGCTTTCGGCGCGCCGACATCCCGCTGCTCGGCACCCAGGTGATCGTCATCACCGACAACGACGCCCCGCGAGGCGCCGCACTTGCCGAGCGCCTGGGCCGGGAACTGTTTGCACTGCGAGGGCAGTGCGCCGACGCGGTGCATCCCATGGAAGAGGCGGTGGCCACGGCCAGCGCCTGGGACGCTGCGGCGCAGGGCCCCTTGGTTCTGGCCGAGATGGCCGACAACCCCGGCGGCGGGTCGCCCGGCGACGCAACCTATGTCTTGAAGGCCCTGATCGACGCCGGCATCGACCGCATCGCCGCCGGCGTCTTCATCGATCCGCTGGCGGTGCGCTGCGCCATCGACGCGGGCCTGGGCGCCCGGCTGACGATGCGCATCGGAGGCAAGGCCTGTCCGCTTTCAGGGCCACCATTGGACCTGGACGTGACGGTGACGGCCATCGACCTCGCTGCGAAGATCGTGCTCGGCGGCGGCACGGTGGTGCCGATGGGGCGCGCCGTGGCGTTGCGCTTCGCGCAGGGTGACTTGCTGCTGGCCGAAAGCCGGTGGCAGACCTACGGCCCCTCCATCTTTGCCGACCTGGGCATCGACCTGCGGCGCCAGCGTGTCATCCTGGTCAAGTCGGCGCAGCACTTCAAGGCGCACTTCGAGGCCATCACACCTCACAGCCTGACGCTGGACTCGCCCGGCGTGTGCGTGGCCGATGTGACCCAACTGCCTTTCCAGCGCCTGCAGAGGCCGTTGTGGCCCTGGGACGATGACCCCTGGTCTTGAGCCAATGAGCGCATCCGCCACCATTTCCGATTCGGTCCCGGCGCAGATTCCGGTCGAGGTCCGCCACAGAACTGGCCCGCTCGCAGAGGCTGGAGAGATCAGCTACTGAGGAATCCGAGGACGCTTCCGGCAGGTCGTCAACTCTATGCAGCGAAGCGGTCGTTCCAAGGAAAGGGTAGAAGATCCGCACACGACCCCGAGCGGGTACTCGGCTCAAGGCACAGCGGACGCTCAACAATGTCGGTAGCCAAGGATAACGGTCCCACGAGACTCAATGAGCAGCCGAGATGCTCGGGCGAAAGGTGATCACGACATGCTGATACCGGCGCTGTCTGCCAAGCGCTTTGCTAGGTTGTGGAAGTCGTCATAACACGATCGAACAGCTTCCACGTGGGCGCCGATCGCACCATCCGAAGGCTTCAGGAAGAACATTGGCTTGTGAGCGTCCATTGCTAGTGGCATCAGACTTCGATAGTGCTTCAGCAACGCCAAGCGATATGGATCCTTTTCGAGGACGGGGGGTTTGGCAACCACTCTATCAAGGACGGCCTCCCGATAGGTCCCAGGGATGCGATCGAGCCAACGTTGATAAGCCTTCACAGGGCGACTGTCGCGGACGCTGTGCTGCATTACTACATAACCAGCAGGCTGCATTTCGCCCTGTGGCGTGTCAATTCCCGCATCGCTCGGCAACTGGTCCAGCCGCAACTTCCATTGCTTGCGCCAATCGCGCAACGTTGGGCCGAGGTTCTTCATGCCTTGAAGGGAGAACAAGTCGGGAGCGAGGGGTAGAACGACCTGCTCTGCAGCGATGAGTGCTGAGCGATTGATGGCACCGAGGTTTGGTCCCACATCGATCAGAACCAAATCGGCATTGACACGCTTGGCCGCGCTCACAATGATTCTGTGAAAGGCAGTTACGACACGGAACGCGCCCTCCTCTCCGCCAAGGCACTTCGTCCAGTTCTCCGATAGAAGGTCCTCAAATCTCGAAAGAGCAAGATTGCCTGGAATGAGTCCGAGCCGAGCATGAGGTCGCTCAACGAAGGGATCAACAATATCACCCTTTCTGGCGATCAACGGCTGGAGGGCATCAAAGATCGTCGTCTGTTCTCCGTCATCCCACAACTCTGCCAATCGATCCTCATCCAGAAACATGGAAGTGAGGTTGGCCTGCGGATCTAGATCGGCAGCCAAAACCGAGACGCCGTTGCTGGCATACATCCAAGCGAGGTGGTAGACCAAAGAGGTCTTGCCCACACCCCCCTTGTTGTTGAAGAAAGCCATTGTCCTCATTCGACTCTCCGGCGAAGAATCGCCAAGACAACGTTCTCGTCGATCTGAAATTCTATGGGTGGACTACCGTTCTCCTTCATCGCAGCTTCGGCGCGTTGAATTCCGTACCCGAAGCGGTTCACATAGCCAAGTGTCTTCATGGCTTCGGCCAAGACTGGATTCCGATAGCTATTGCGCTTGGTGAGGGTGGACTGAGTCACTTCACCGTACAGCCCTCCAGGGCTTTGAATTTCGATGCGATCCGAGAACCAATACATTCGCACCGGCGTATTTGATCGGTAGTCCCGATGCATTACTGCATTGAGCAGCAGTTCACGGACTGCAACCTCCGGATAGTCCGAGAGCATCCTCTCGCGAAGCGCCGTAACGGGGGCCAAGCTAACTTGGACACCGGCCTTTATGCGCGTGTCGAGCTCGCGCAGCATCCCCAAAAGATCCCCGGAGATCTCTGCTTGGTCGCTCGGCCTATCTGTCAGTGAAGTACCTGGCATGCGCAGATACTGCACGTAGGCACCCGACAGGAAGAAGCGCGGGTTCTTGCCGAAGAGCAGGATGCCAGCCACATTAGCCACGTGGTTCTTGCTGTCAAAGAACCGCAAGGAAGCTAGCTGCTCCTCAATCGTTCGGTGGTTGGCTGCAATGACCTCCGGGTCTATGACCTCTTGGCGATAGGCTTGAAACAGCGCCAACGACAGTTCCGATAGATGAGCCTCACTGATTGGGCTGGCATCGAAGCTCTGCGCACGGGCAATTCGCCGCTCGGTCAGGATTCGCTCTTCTTGCTCAGACGCAATCGCCTTGCGTGGCCCCACTCTTATCCAAACCTGCCCCTTGTAACGTACGGGGGGCAAATCCGATGGCTGAACTTCGACAACGGCCAGGTCTCCGCCATCAAGCGCAACCTTTGCTACTGCAATGGCTGGCAAAGATTGAATGTTACCGTCGGAGCGAAGTGCCCCGAGGTTCTGCAGTAGTTGATCGGTGATCTCAATCTTTGCCACGGCTCCCTTGTTGTCCGCGCCAACTACCAGATAGCCTGGGAGCCGATGGTTCGGCATGTCGTTCGCGAAGGCGCAAACGGCTTGCGCGAACTTGTCGGTGTCCTTGGTTGAGACGGTCCGCTCGATCCGATCGGACTCAAGGTCGAGAAGCATCGCGGCAGTCTGTTCAGGTGTCAGCATCGCCTTCCTCGACTAGGTTGCTCGCACATTGTACTCATTGAGTAGATCCTAAGGTGAACGTCTCCGGGCCTGCTCTTCACGCTCAAGGATCTCGCGCACAAAGGTCCAGACTACAGGGTCCAGTTCTCTGAAGCCTGACGAATCACTAGGTAAGAGCCAGTTGTCGAGCCGGCGACGCGACGCCCCGAGCCGGCTCGCGAACTGTTCGCGGGTCATATCCAGGCGCTGCATCGCTTCGCGCAGGAAGTCCTGCTGATTCACCACGTTGCTTGGCTTCGACGTTTCCACCACACGATGGTACCCAATGAGTATGCGCCGTCGAGTTCCCACCGAACGACTGTCTGGCTCGACTGTCGGCTACGGGGCTCCTGTGGCAACGGCGGCTTGTGGCCGGGAGTGTGAGTCCGCGAACGTGCCAGAAGGTTGACCTTCGAGTCCGCAGCCTCGCCGACCAAGGTCAGCTTCAGACTACATCGACGTAGACCCGGACTCAGCCACTTCCTGCCGTCCTGTTTGCGCAGGACTCGCCTCGCTGACGACCGCTCTCAATGTGTTGCGGACAGAGGCCTGATGGTCAGAATGAGCTGGTTGAAGGCCTGACTTGCGCCAGCACGTTTGGTGCAGCGTTGCGATCCTGACCTCTTCGCTTCCGGTGCATGGGCGTGGTCAGTGGACACACTGCGGCCGAAACTCGGTGCTTCACTTCGCATGCTGTCCCGGCGAGCCGAATGGCAAGGCGGCGACATCTCATGCAGCGGCGAGGCAGCGGATCCTTCTGAAGATTCTGCAGCGCCGCAGGCCCCATGTTCCGGAACGGACACCTCAGGCTCCGAGGCTGCGGTGTCCTTCCCAGTGCGTCAGGCC
>JBILSW010000155.1:0-6542 GCA_044371895.1 Rubrivivax sp. | reverse complement strand
GGCCAGGAAGACAACCGGCGCCTCGGCCAGCAGCTTCTTCGGCAGCGTCTTGCGGTTGATGCGGGGCTGCAGCTGCTGGAACGAGCCCGGCACCGACGCGCCTTCGGGCCAGACGAGCAGCTCGCCGTCGAGCACCGTGCCCTCGGGCCAGGCGGCGGCGGCGGCCACCACCTCCGGAAAGCGCTCGGTGACGAGCTCTTCGCCGCGCGACCAGATCCAGCACCCGCCGCCCCGCCGCACGACCTGGGCGCGGATGCCGTCGTACTTCCACTCTGCCAGCCACTCGCCGACCGCGCCCAGCGTGTCCGGCCCGGCCTGCAGCGCGTGGGCCAGGAAGAACGGATAGGGCCGGCCCTCGGCCGCGCGGCCCTGCCCCGGCGGCGCGACCAGGGCCTCCCAGCGCGCGGCGTCGGGCAGCGCGCGCGCGTCCGTCCAGCCCACCAGGCGCTCGGCCAGCAACTGCGCGTCCAGGCCGGTGTGGCGGGCCAGGGCCCGCTGCACCAGCAGCCGGCTCACGCCGACGCGGAATCCGCCGCCGATGAGCTTGACGAGCAGGAAGCGCCCCGCCGAGTCGAGCTCGCGCCAGGCGTCCACCAGCCGTGCCCGCTGCGCGGCCGGCGACAGCCCGCGCAGCGGCAGCACGCGCTCGCGCATCCACGCCGCCAACCCCTGGCGCGGGCCCGGCGTGCCGGGCGGCAGCACGTGGGCGATGGTCTCGGCCAGGTCGCCCACGGCCTGGTAGCACTCCTCGAACAGCCAGGGGTCGACGCCCGCCTCGGCGCAAGCGGCCTCGCGCAGCACGGCCGAGGGCACGCGCTGGCTGGGCTTGCCGCCGGCCAGGAAGTACACCGCCCAGGCGGCGTCGTCGGGCGCGGCGCGGCCGAAGTGGCGCACCAGCGCGTCCACCTTGTCGCCGGTGGCGGTGCTGGCGTCGAGCTCGGCGTACAGCGCGGCGAAGTCCTGCATGCGCCCGGATGATGCCCGGGCAGCCGGCCGGCGGCGCTACACCTGCCGCACCGTCACGCGCGCGCCGTCGCGCAGGGCCGCCGGCGGGTAGACGATCACGGTCGCGCCCTCGGGCAGTTCGGGCCCCACCCAGGCGCTGGACGCGCCGCGCGCCCGGACGGTGACGGGCGTGAGCACCGCCCGCCCGTCCTTGACGACGAACACCGCCGGCCCGCCGCCCTCGGCCACCGGCCGCGGGAACAGCGCCGCCAGCGGCACCGTGGGCACGCGCGACTGGCGTTCCACCACGAAGGCCAGGCCGACGCGGAAGCCGTCGCCCAGCGCCTGCCAGCGCTCGCGCGGCGAGGCGATGGCCACGCGCACGCGAACGCGCTGCTCCTCCACCCCCAGCGCCGAGACCTTGGTGAAGGCCGCCGGCTCCACGCGCTCGACGCGGCCGTCCAGCACGTCCGGGCCGCCCCAGCGCTCGATGCGCACGGGCGTGCCCGGGCGCGCCTGCAGCGCATCGGTGCTCAGCAGCTCGGCCACGATCTCCAGCCGCGAGAGGTCGCCCAGCTCCAGCAACGGCGTTCCCAGCGCCACCATGCCCTCGCTCTCCTGCAGCACCCGCAGCACCTGGCCGGCCACGGGCGCGCTCACCACGAAGCCGGCACCCGAGGGCCCCGACTGCGCGGTGGCCAGCGCGGCGCGGGCCTGCGCCAGGTCGTGCGCGGCCACGTCCTCGCCGGCGCGCGCGGTGGCCAGCGCCTGCTCGGCGGCGCGGGTGGCCAGGCGGTCGTTCTCGGCCTGCGTGGGCGAGACGAAGCCCTGCTGCGCCAGCGATTCGCTGCGCCGGCGCGCGGCCTCGGCCTGCTCCAGCGCGATACGCGCCGCGGCCGTGCGCGTGGCCGCCTGCGCCACCCCGCCCTGCGCCGCGGCCACGCGCTCGCGCAGCTGCGCGCTGCTGCGCGCGTCGAGCATGGGTGCCAGGCCCGGCGCCAGCCGCGCCACCGGTGCGCCCGCCGCCACCGCATCGCCCGGCTGCAGCGTGATGCGCTCCAGCCGCCCGGCCAGCGGCGCCGAGACGACGTAGCGCTCCAGCAGCCGCGTGCGACCGTCCTCCTGCACCACGCGCTCGAAGGCGGCCAGGGCCACCGGCGCGGTCTCCACGGCCAGCAGCCGCGGCGAGAAGGCCCAGGCCAGCAGGGCGACGGCGGCCGCCGCGACGGCGGCGCTGATCCAGCGGGTGCGGGGGGTCATGGGGCGGATTCCTGCGGTCGTTCGAGGAGGAAGGACGGGTGGCGGCTCACTCGCGCGTCTTCAGCGCCGAGACCATGTCGAGCCGGTCGACGCGGCGGCGCACGACGGCGGCGCTGGCCAGCGCCGCCGCCACCCCGGTCAGCGCGGCCCAGGCATAGGTGCGCGGCCGGATCACCACCGGGAAGGCGAACTGGTCGCTCTGCAACGCACCGGCCAGCCCGTGCACCAGGGCCCAGCCCGCGACCATGCCCAGCGGCAGCGCCACGGCCACCACCAGCGCGAGCTCGCCGAGCAGCAGCGCCGAGACCTCGCCGCGCGTGAAGCCCAGCACGCGCAGGCTGGCCAGCTCCCAGGCCCGCTCGGCCAGTGCGATGCGCGCGTTGTTGTAGACCACGCCCACGGCGATGACCACCGCGAAGGCCGTGAGCACCGTGCTCATGATGCGCACGTTGCGCGCCGACAGCTCCTGCATGTTGGCCAGCATCGTGGCCTTGCTGAAGGCGCCGGCCACCATGGGCAGCCCGCGCGTGGCCTCGAGGAACGCCGTCTCTTGGCCGCGCTCCAGCGTGACGACGAAGCCGTTGGCGAGGTCGCCGTCGCCGAGCGCGCGGTTCAGTGCCTCGCGGCCCATGTAGGCGTTCAGACCCATCATCTCGCGCACCAGCGCGTCCACCGGCAGCGTCAGCACGGGGCGGCGGCCTTCGAGCACCTCCACGCGCACGCGGTCGCCCACGCGCAGGCCCAGCTTGTGCGCCAGGCGGTCGGTCAGCACCAGGCCCGGGCCGTCGGGCACCACCGCGTGGCCGTCCATGCCGACGATGCGGTACAGGCTGGGCACGGTGGCGTAGCCGCGGATCTGGCCGCGCTCGGCGCGATGGCCGTTGACCAGCCGCACCGGCACGAAGCGCGTGGCCTCGAGCTCGCGCGCGCCGGGCAGCCGCAGCAGCGCCTGGCCGGCGGCGGCGTCCAGCGGCTGCAAGGTCCACACGGCGACGTCGCTGCGCATGCCCAGATTGAAGTTGCTGTCGACGATGAACTCGATGGCGTCGCGGAAGAAGTTGCCCATCACGACGATGGCGATGCTCGCGGCCACGCCGGCCACGGCCAGGCCGCTGCGCCAGGGGCGGCGCTCCACCTGGCGCAGGATCATGCGCAGCGACAGCGCCAGCCGAGTCGCGCCCAGCCGCTCGGCCAGCGTGCGGCGGTAGCGGCCGGGCGCGGGCGGCCGCATGGCCTCGGCCGGGGCCAGGCGCACGCTGGCGGCGATGGCGCCCAGCGTGCCGGCCACCGCGGTGGCCGCCACCAGGGCCGCCGCGCCCAGCGCGAGGTCGGGCGACAGCCGGTGCTCCAGCACCGGGAAGCGGAAGAAGTCGGCGTACAGCGTCATCAGGCCCAGCCCCAGCGCCTTGCCCAGGGCCAGGCCCAGCAGCAGGCCCAGCGCGACGATGGCGCCCACCAGCTGCAGGTAGTGCACGGCAATGGCGCGGTTGTCGTAGCCCAGGGCCTTGAGGGCCGCGATCTGCTCGCGCTGCGTCGTCACCAGGCGCGACACCACCACGTTCAGCAGGAAGGCCGCCACGGCCAGGAAGATCAGCGGCAGCACGCTGCCGAGCACGCGCTGCTCGTTGATCTCGGCGTCGAGCATGGCGTGCGAGGTCTGGTGCTCGCGGCCGATGGCCGGCTGCGCGCCGTAGGGTGCCAGCGCCTGGTCGAGCGCGGCCAGCACCTCGCGCAGCTCGGCCCCGGGGGCCAGGCGCACGGCCAGGCGGTTGAAGGCGCCGGTCATGTCCACGGCGGCGGCCAGGGCCTCGGCATCGACCCAGAAGACGCCGAAGCCACGCTGGTCGGGCATGCCCCACAGGCCGGCGAACACGTACTCCGGCGCCAGCGCCACGCCGCGCAGCACCAACGTGCGCTGCCGGCCGTTGACCAGCGCCTGCAGCCGCGCGCCAGGGCCCAGGCCGTGGGCGCGCGCGAAGGCCTCCGACACCCAGGCCGGCAGCTCGCCGCCCGCGCCCTCGCCGCCCGGCGACGGCGCCGCCTGGCCGGACTGCGTGAGCACGCGGTTCAGGCGCGGCGCGTGGCGCGCGTCCAGGCCCACCAGGTGGCCCACCACGGGGTCGGCACGGCCCGGCAGGCTCACGCGCACGCCGATCTCCACCGTGGCCTGCAGGTCGGCCACGCCGGGCAGCGCCAGCAGCGGCTCCTGCAGCGCCAGCGGTGCGCGCTTGAGCGCCACGAAGGCGTCGGCGAAGCGGCCCTCGGCGTAGAAGCGCTCGCGCGCGGCGTCCAGCGAATCGACGGCCGACAGCGTGGTCACGAAGCCGGCCACGCCGCTGGCCACCACCAGCGCGATGGTCAGCGCCTGGCTCCACAGCGTGCGCAGGTCGCGCAGCAGCTTGCGGTGCAGGGCCTTCATGGCGCGCCGGGCCTCACCAGCGCAGCTCGGACGGCGTCAGCCGCGTGGCGTTGCGCTCGTCCTGCGCGATGCGGCCGTCGGCGATGCGGATCACGCGGTCGGCCATGCCCGCGATGGCGGCGTTGTGCGTGATGACGATGGCCGTGGTGCCGAGCTCGCGGTTGGCTTCGGCGATCACATCGAGCACGCGCTTGCCGGTCTCGTAGTCGAGCGCGCCGGTGGGCTCGTCGCACAGCAGCAGCTCGGGCCGCTTGACGATGGCCCGCGCGATGGCCACGCGCTGCTGCTCGCCGCCCGACAGCTGTGCCGGGAAGTGGTCGCGCCGCGCGGCCAGGCCCACGCGCGCCACGGCCTCGTCGGCGTCCATCGCGTCGGGCGCGATGTCGGTGACCAGGGCCACGTTCTCGTGCACCGTCAGGCTCGGGATCAGGTTGTAGAACTGGAACACGAAGCCCACGTGCTCGCGCCGGTAGCGCGTGAGCGCGGCCTCGCCGGCATCCGACAGGCGCTGTCCGCGGAACCACAGCTCGCCGGCGCTGGGCACGTCGAGCCCGCCGAGGATGTTGAGTAGCGTGCTCTTGCCCGAGCCCGAGGCGCCGAGCAGCACCACGAACTCCCCGGCGGCCACGTCGAGCGAGACGCCGGCCAGCGCCACCACCTCGGCCGCCTCGGCGCTGGTGCGGTAGACCTTGCGCAGGCCGCGGGCCGAGAGCAGCGGCTCGGCAGGCAAGGCGTCAGTCCTCGCCGGGGGCGGGCTCGGCATCGTGCACCACCGCCACCGGCACCGGCGCGTGCTGCAGCAGCGCCATCGCCACAGTGCCCGGCGTGGCGTGGCGCTCGCCGGACTCGCCGGCCCCGCGTGCGCCCACGATCACCCACTCAGCGCCGGCGGTCTCGATGCGGTCCAGCAGCGTGGGCGCGGGCTCGCCGCCGAGCACCTCGCTGTCGAAGGCGATGCCGGCCTCGCGCAGCAGCGCCTCGGCCGGCGCGAGCAGGTCGGCCCCGGCGGCGGCACGCACGGCGTCCAGGCGCTCGGCGTCGTGCGCCACGACCACCTCGTACAGGGTGGGCGGCGGCTGCACGTTCACCAGCAGCACGCGCAGCGCCAGCCCGCGGTCGCGCAGCGCGACGGCGTGCTGCACCGCCCGCAACGAGGTCGGCGAGCCGTCGACGGGCAGCAGGATCAACATCGGGGATGGCAGACTCATCATCGGCGTTCCAGAGGCGAGGGGCACGACGAGCGTAACGCCGGTGATGCGGCGCCAGCTTGATCCTGCGCAGGGCCGGGTCAGGCGGCAGGCGGGTCGGCCTCGGCCAGCCGCTCGTCGCCGAACTCGGTGCGGAAGCTGCCCGCCTGCAGCCCCTGCTGCTGCAGCCAGCGCACCATCACGGCCTCGTAGCCGTGCGTCACGATCACGCGGCTGGCGCCGGTGGCCGCGATGGCGCGCTGCAGCCCCGGCCAGTCGGCGTGGTCCGACAGCACGAAGCCGCGGTCCACACCCTGGCGCCGGCGCGCGCCGCGCAGCTGCATCCAGCCGCTGGCGAAGGCGTCGGCGTGCTCGCCCAGGCGCCGCGCCCAGGCGCTGCCCTGCACCGCCGGCGGCGCGATGGCGATGGCCCGCGCCAGCGCCGCGCGGTCGCCCGCCAGCGCGTCCAGCGCCGTGGTGGCGGGCAGCGCCACGCCGGCGGCGCGGTAGGCCTCGTTCAGCGGCGCCACTGCCCCGTGCACGACGATGGGGCCGATGGCCGGCTCCAGCGCCGCCAGCAGCCGCTGCGCCTTGCCGAAGCTGTAGCCCATCAGCAGGCTGGCGCGCCCGGCCGCGGCGTTGGCGGCCCACCAGGCGTTGATCTCGGCCGCCAGCTCGGCCTGCGGCCGCCAGCGGTACACCGGCAGCCCGAAGGTGCTCTCGGTGATGAA